>DASQAZ010000095.1:0-2529 GCA_035635475.1 Bacteroidota bacterium
AGGCGCTGGTGTACGGAAAAAACGGGGTAAGAGACTCGATCACCGCTGTGGACAATACGTACAATCCTTCACAGTGGTACTGCTGGCTCAGAGGTTGCGTCTTTGGGACGCCGGTCAAGATGGATAATTTTATGATCGGCAGGAAATCACCTTCCGGCATCGCGGCATCCGGGGCGGTTCTTGTGGATGCCGACCCGTATCTCGCGCCGGCAGAGTTCAGTTTGAATCAGAATTTCCCAAATCCGTTTAACCCGACAACGATGATCGCCTATGAACTGCCGGGGGAAAGCAGAGTGTCGTTGAAAATCTACAATCTCCTCGGCCAGGTTGTGCAGACATTGAGCGACGGCATCGAAACCGCCGGATACAAGTCCAGAGAATGGGATGCAGGCAGATTCGCCAGCGGAGTGTACTTTTACCGCCTCGAAGCCGCAACCGCAGCAGATCCGGGCAAGCCCTTCATTCAGGTTCGGAGATTGTTGTTGGTTCGCTAAATTGCAATTCTCCCGTCGCACCGACTGGCACCGCCAACCCAACCGTCTCTCGGCGAGCCTTGAGACCCTCCGTAAAAGCGGGAGACCGATCTACGATCTGACGATCGCAAATCCGACGGAATGCGGAATCGCATATCCGGAGGGCGCGATTCTCTCCTCTCTTTCCAATCCCTTTTCCCTTGCCTATCGGCCGAATCCCCGTGGCCTCCTTGCTGCACGTGAGGCAATTTCCGGATACTACCAAGGAAAGGGGATCGCTGTTGACCCATCGAATCTTTTTCTGACGGCAAGTACGAGCGAAGCATACTCAATGCTGTTCAAACTGCTGTGCAATAACGGCGACCAGATTCTCATTCCACAGCCATCGTATCCGCTTTTCGACTATCTCTCCCGTTTGGACGATGTCGTGCCCGTTTGTTATCGTCTCAATTACGATCTTGGTTGGAACATCGATCTTGACTCTGTGAGAAACGGTATCACACCGTCGACGAAAGCCATTGTGATCGTGAACCCGCATAATCCGACCGGCATGTTCCTCAAGGAAACCGATTACCAGGACTTGAAAAAGATCGCGGCAGAACACGGCCTGGCCCTGATCGTGGACGAAGTGTTCATCGATTTCCCAATCGATCGGGACCGGGAGGCTGTTCCAATCTCCAAAGTGCTTTCGACCGCGGGCGAGCAAGATGTTCTCACCTTCACATTGAACGGCATTTCAAAAATGGCGGGATTGCCGCAGATGAAACTTGGATGGATCGTTGTCGGTGGAAACGGGAAGTTGGTTGCTGAGGCGTCCGGACGACTCGAGATACTTTGCGATACGTTCCTTTCGGTGAACACGCCGGTGCAGGTTGCACTTCCGGGCTTGCTCGCGGCCGGTGGAAGCGTTCACACGAAAATTCTCTCCCGCGTCCGCTTGAATTACGCGCGCCTCTGCGAAGTGGTCCCCGCCGATTCTTCGTGCTCAGTGCTGAAATGCGAAGGGGGATGGTACGGCATCCTCCGTGTTCCGCGAGTCATGTCAGACGAGGAGTGGTCCGTCGAATTGCTCAAATCGACCGGTGTCCACCTGTATCCTGGTTATTTTTTCGACTTTGCAACCGACGGATTTCTTGTAGTGAGTTTGTTGGTCAAAAAGGAGATGTTCGAAGCGGGGGTAAGAAAACTCGTGGAATTTGTCGCGTCTCGAGCGGGGAATTCCATTCTGCCGAAGTAGGAGTGGCCCGATACGTGGATAACATTTAACATGATCGGTCAGACGATATCACACTACAAGATCCTGGAGAAGCTCGGGCAGGGCGGGATGGGCGTGGTGTACAAAGCTCAGGACACCAAGCTCGATCGAATCGTCGCGCTGAAATTCCTTCCGTCTCAATTTGCGGTCGATGCAACTGAACGGATCCACTTTTTACAGGAAGCGAGAGCGGCTTCGGCGCTCAACCATCCCAATGTCTGTCACATTAATGCAATCGAAGAGCACGAAGGCCAGCAGTTCATCGACATGGAATTTGTCGATGGACTCCGGCTTCGGGATTTGATTCCCATTGCGAACCTTGAGGATGCGCTCGCGTACGCCATTCAGATAAGCGAAGCTCTGACGGAGGCACATTCCAAAGGCATCGTTCATCGTGATGTCAAGCCGGAAAACATCATGGTCACCCGGGAAGGACGTATCAAGGTGATGGACTTCGGCCTCGCGAAGCTCAAAGGGGGAGGTAAGCTCACGCGCGTCGGTTTAACGGTCGGAACAATCACCTACATGTCGCCCGAACAAGCGCAGGGAAACATCGTCGATCACCGAACCGATATCTGGTCATTGGGCATCGTGCTGTACGAGATGGTTGCCGGCGAGGCGCCGTTCCGGGGGGATTACGACCAGGCAATCATTTACCAAGTCTTGAACACCGAACCAAAGCCGTTGTCAAGCCACCGCCCCGACGTCCCCGCCCGGTATGAGCAAATTGTCATGAAGGCGCTTCGCAAAGATCC
This sequence comes from Bacteroidota bacterium, assembly GCA_035635475.1. GTDB lineage: Bacteria > Bacteroidota > Ignavibacteria > UBA10030 > SZUA-254 > VBOC01. The sequence continues at coordinate 2,484 of DASQAZ010000095.1, forward strand.
GGCGGAACGATACCAGCAGGCGGCGGACGTTTTCACCGACTTGAAA
>DASQAZ010000096.1:0-3450 GCA_035635475.1 Bacteroidota bacterium
GAGTTTGCGCAGGGACTCGGCAAAGGCATCAGGGAATTTCGAAAGGCGGCACGGGATATTCAGGAGGAGATCGAGAAGTGAGGGATTGACCTTGCTCTGAGCAAGGGGATTATCCAAGTTTAAGCTGGGATACAAGACACGGACTGGTAAATTCCGTCCATCCAAAACGGGGGTTCTCGCATACGAGGACGATGCCACACGGGTATCGATGGATTCTGCTCTGGACGGGGCTTTGTTTGGGAGGGTTGTCCTTCGGGCAGACGAAGGAGATCAATACTGCGGGCTCTTACCCCACCGACCTCATCGCCGATTCCACCGCCTCTTCCTCCGCCGGAGTCAACTCTGCCCGGCTTGCGATCGTGTGCGCCGGGACCGGCGCACTTATCGTCGGCGCGCATTTGCAGAATTATGATTCGTGGTGGAAGGGCGCGCGTGGTCCCTTCCACCTGAGCGTGGACGATGCATACCCGCTCGGGGCTGATAAGTGCGGGCATATTCTTTTCTCGTACTATGCCGCCGATGCGATCGGCAGATCGTTCGCTTGGAGCGGCCTCGGGGCAGAGCACGCCTTGATGTACGGGGGTCTTACCGCCTTCGCATTCCAGACATACGTCGAAATCGAAGACGGATTCCATCCCGATATCGGGTTCAGTATCGGCGACCTTGCGGCAGACGCGTTTGGCGCCGTTCTACCCATCCTTCAGGATCGGTCCCCCTTCCTGAATGCAATCTCCCCGAAGTGGAGCGCCAACCCCTCATCCCGGTACTTGCGGCATGAATACCGGACGATCATCGATGACTATGAAAGCCAGTACTACTGGCTGAGCTTCAACTTGCGGGCTCTTCTGGGGGATTCCACTGCGACGTTCATCCCTCCGTTTCTTAATATTGCGATCGGGTACGGCGTTACGAAGCTGGATCTTAAGGGGGAAGGCGACAGGGAGATTTACTTAGCTCTCGACCTCGATGTGAACCGGCTGCCTGGAAACGGGGGCTTTCTCTCCGCGATCAAACATGTGCTCAACTATATTCACGTCCCGGCTCCCGCAATCAGACTGACACCAGGCGTGATCACGTACGGTCTACGCTTCTGACCCCCTGATGCACCGTTATCCCGACGCTCTTTCCCTTTTCCGCCCTTTTTTGTATATTGGGTCGGTTTCCACCACAATTCTTACATCTCAGATTTCCTCGACGTCCATTATGAACCATGCCGAGATAGAGAAAATGCTTGGCGCGGAAGCCAAGACGCTCCTCGAACATCAGTGTAAAGGGATCCCGAAGAGCATGCTGCATCTTCCCGGACCCGATTATGTCGACCGGAGCTACGCACTATCAGACCGCCCGGCGCCCGTCCTTAAGAGCCTGAACTGGCTGATTCATCATGGCCGGCTCGCTCATACCGGTTATCTTTCGATTCTGCCGGTTGACCAGGGCATCGAACACTCCGCAGGGGCATCGTTCGCGCCAAACCCTCTCTATTTTGACCCCGAGAACCTGGTTAAGCTCGCTATTGAAGGAGGATGCAACGCCGTTGCTTCGACTCTCGGCGTCCTCGGATCGGTGGCGCGGAAGTATTCGCACAAGATCCCTTTTATCCTGAAGATCAATCACAACGAGTTTCTGTCGTATCCGAATTCCTTCGATCAGATCCTGTTCGCCCGTGTGAAACAGGCCTTCGATATGGGGGCCGTTGCAGTGGGCGCGACGATCTATTTCGGCTCCGAGGAGTCAAAGCGCCAGATCCAGGAGATCGGACCGGCATTTCAGCAGGCGCACGAACTCGGCATGGCAACGATCCTCTGGTGCTACCTCCGGAATGCCGCGTTCAAGACGGCGGAGAAGGACTACCATGTCGCCGCCGATCTCACCGGCCAGGCAAACCATCTCGGCGTATCCATCGAAGCGGATATCATCAAGCAGAAGCTTCCGGAAAACAACGGGGGCTACAACGCACTTAAGTTCGGCAAGACCCACAAGAAGGTCTACACCGATCTGACAACTGACCATCCGGTCGATCTTTGCCGCTATCAGGTCGCAAACTGCTACATGGGGAGGGCCGGCCTGATCAATTCCGGCGGGGCGTCGGGAGAGAACGATTTCACGGAGGCCGTGAGAACCGCGGTCATCAACAAGCGTGCGGGCGGCATGGGCCTCATTTCGGGACGCAAGGCCTTCCAGCGCCCGATGGGCGAGGGGATAAAGATCCTGAACGCGATCCAGGATGTCTACCTGTGCAAGGAAGTGACCGTCGCCTGACGGAATAAATCGCTGCATAACCACCGTCCGTTTCCTCCCCCTTTTCGAACCACGTCACCCCGCAAAAGCACGAACGGCCACATGATCGGGACGCCGGGATTCTCTTTATCCATGAACTCATATCAGGGTGCGCTTGAATAAAATCGTCACACTCAAGAAGAATGAAGACCGAAGGATCAACAACGGGCACCTCTGGGCCTTCAGCAATGAGATCCAGGGAGTCACAGGGGAACCGGCCGCGGGGGACATCGTCGAGCTCCGCAACCATTCCGGCAAGTCGCTCGGAATCGGGTTTTACCACCCCCACTCACTGATCGCCGTCCGGTTGCTCTCGCGGCGCGAGGAAGAAATCGATTTCCAGTTCTTTCGCGGGCGGATCCAATCGGCGCTGGATTTGCGAAGAAAATTGTTTCCGGCTTCGGAGACGTTCCGGCTGATTCATGGCGAAGGCGATTTCCTCCCCGGCCTGATCGTCGACAAGTACGACGATTGCCTGGCCATCCAGGTTTTCTCGTTCGGGATGGATAAACGCCTCACGTTGATCTGCGATGTTCTCGAGTCCCTTCTTCACCCCCGGGCGATTGTCGAACGCAATGATGTTCCTCTCCGCTCGCTCGAGGGATTGGAGCAGCGAAAGGGAGTCCTGCGCGGCTCGTTGAGTCCTGTCACCGTGACCGAGCACGGCTTGAAATATGCCGTCGAGCTGCTCGAGGGGCAGAAGACGGGGCAATTTCTCGACCAGAGGGAAAACCGGAAGGCGATCAGGCGCTATGCGAAGGAAGGAAGGGTCCTCGATTGCTTCTGCAACGACGGGGGATTCGCCCTGAACGCAGCGAGTGGGGGCGCCTCGGAAGTCACCGGAATCGATACGTCCGAACCGGCGATCCGGCGCGCGTCGAATAACGCGACGCTGAACGGCCTCGCCGCCAAGGCGAAGTTCCATGCCGCCGACGGGTTCGAGTATCTTGAGGGAGCCATTCAAAGGAAAGAGAAATTCGATTTAATTATTCTCGATCCACCGTCGTTTGCGAAGAGCAAGAAAACCGTCGTCAAGGCGAAACGCGGCTACAGAGAATTGCACACCTCCGCCTACCGCCTGCTCAACGAAGGGGGGATTCTTGCGACCGCATCCTGTTCGCATCACATTTACGAGGACACTTTCCTGGAGATTATTCAAGAATCTGCACGCGC
>DASQAZ010000097.1:0-2881 GCA_035635475.1 Bacteroidota bacterium
TAAGCCGGGTGGTCCGCACCGACCGGCACCTCCTATCTGTCCATCCGGATTCCTGACTCATCCGTGAAAGCCTCGCTCGACGCTCTGGTGGAACAAACGCCCGTCCGTACCATCGCCATCGAAGGCGTCATCGGCGCCGGCAAGACGAGCCTGGCGATGCTTCTGGCGGAGAGACTTTCCGCGAGATTGGTACTGGAAAAATTTGAGGAGAATCCATTTCTCCCGAAATTTTATGAAGCCCCGGAGCGCTACGCATTCCAGACCCAGTTGTTCTTCCTCCTCAGCAGATACAAACAGCAGCAGGAGCTCCACCAGGCCGATTTGTTTCACAAGTTTCTCATCACCGATTACATCTTTGAGAAGGACAAGATCTTCGCCTATTTGAACCTCGAAGACGACGAGCTCCGGCTCTATGAAACGGTCCTCGGCTCGATCGAGCGCAACGTGCCGGTTCCCGACCTGGTCGTCTACGTTCAGTGCAGCGTCGAGCGGTTGATGACCAATATCCGTGCCCGCGGAAGACCGTACGAGCGTAACATGTCCGAGCAGTACATCAGGGAACTGAATGAGGCCTATAATTACTTCTTCTTCCGGTACAAGGCCGCTCCGCTTTTGATCATCAATGCCTCGCAAATCGATTTTGTCAGGAACGATCATGAACTCGAAGATCTCATGAATGAGATCTTCAGGCCCGACAAAGCCCCCGTGGAGTATTATAATCCGGTTGTCCTGAAACGGTAGGAGAGCCCGACCGTGCTGCGCATCGTGATCTGGTTGGTGGTCGGATATATGATCGTGAAGATCGCCCGCATATTCATGAACTGGAAACAATACCGCGACCCTGACGCCCGGCATTCCGGTCACGAACAGGAGGTTATCCCGCCGTTCAACAATGTCCAGGATGCGGATTTTGAGGACATCACTCCCAAACCTCCTCCTCCCGAATCGGAGAAACCCCCCTCCTGAGTGTGGGACTCAACTCGACCGCCCCTCGTTGATTTTCGCCGGGGCGTTCGTTATTTTATAATTGATGCCGTATGAAACTGCCGATATCGCCCCCCAGGTCGTAGCGGAAACCGCCTTCATCCCCCTGAATCTGGAAGAGGAGATTCTCCGGCTCAAGCGGGATCTGAATGCCGTTATCCTCGCACACTATTATCAAGACTCCGAGATCCAGGACCTGGCGGATATTGTGGGGGACAGCCTGGAGCTTTCACGGCGGGCAGCTTCTACCGAGGCCGACGTAATCGTCTTCGCAGGCGTTCATTTCATGGCTGAAACCGCGAAAATACTCAATCCGCGAAAGCAGGTGCTGCTGCCTGATCTGAACGCGGGCTGCTCTCTGGCGGAGGGGTGTCCCGCTCCGCAATTCAAAGCGTTTCGTGAATTGCACCCTGACCATATCGCCATCACGTACATCAACTGCTCCGCTGAAGTCAAGGCGCTCAGCGATATTATCTGCACATCGAGCAATGCCGAAAAGATAATCCGTCAGGTACCCGAAGACCGGCCGATTCTCTTTGCGCCGGACCGGAATTTGGGGAAGTATCTCGTGAAGAAAACGGGAAGGCAGATGCTTCTGTGGCAGGGCACCTGTATCGTCCATGAGACGTTCAGCGAAAGGAAATTGCTCCATCTGAAGTCGAAATACCCCCGCGCAATGCTGATCGCGCACCCGGAATGCGACGAGGTCATACTCGAAAAGGCTGATTTTGTCGGCTCGACGAGCGCGCTGCTCCGCTATGTACAGCAAAGTGCGGAACAAGAGTTTATCATTGCTACAGAAGCAGGGATCATCCACCAGATGGAGAAATCGTGTCCCGACAAAGTTTTCATCCCCGCTCCTCCTGAGGAGAGCTGTGCCTGCAACCTGTGTCCTTACATGAAGCTCAACACGATGGAAAAACTGTATCTCTGCATGATACACCGTGCGCCCGAGATCAGCATGAGCGATGATCTGATCAGGCAGGCATACAAACCGATCCGCCTCATGCTGGACATGAGCTGAACGGAAGGAACCCAGCCCTCACATCTTGCCCAATTTGTAGTATGTAAAGATTCCGAAGGCGCGGGCGGCCTCGCCCTGCGCATGAACCGTTCCGATTTCATCGACTCCGTAGCCGTCTTCTCCGCCGAACGGATTCCACCCGTTCCGGATGCCGTGATCCGATTCCCGGTGCAGCGTCACCGTCGCTCTCCCCTCGTGGTTCGTCCACACATGTTCAAGCATCGTTTCGACCTTATGAAGCACGCCGGCCATCTGCGCAGGCGCGATTGCGTAGGCATCCAGGATGTAGTTCACGAAGGCGCCATTTCCGTCCATGTGAATCTGGTAAAAATCTTGAGGATCGACCCAGCCGCCGGCGGGGTTCATGATTCTCATCGCGGTGGCGATCACAACCGCCTTGTACCGCTCATCTCCGGTCGCACGGTACAACGACGCTCCGATTGAACAGTATTCCGCGCCTTCCCACGGGAGTTGTTTGCCAAACGCAGCGAGCCCGGCTTTTCCCTCCCACCGGCCATCGCCCCGATAGAGCGCCTTTTCGACGCCGGGGGATGTCTTGTCTCCGTTCCAGACGAGGAGAGCATCCTCAAGGAAGCGCTTCTCACCCGTCGCTTCATACAACCGGCATGCAACAGACGCCATCTGGTTCATGTTGCTGTTTGTGAAGATCTGGCCGCGGCCCACGGAGTGCGGTGGCCAGTTATACCAGCTCCAGTAGCCCTCATAATTGGAAAGCCTCCCTTCCTGTCGTGCCTCGATATACCGGCGTCTCGCGTCACCCACGAGCGAGCGGTTCCTTTCGCCCGAGAAATGCCACCAGATAAGCTCCGCCAGGCAGACCCATGCCCGATCGTCGACCCACGTCCCGGTACA
>DASQAZ010000098.1:0-13321 GCA_035635475.1 Bacteroidota bacterium
TCGGCCGAACGATCCGTACGATGAGATCGGTGCTCACGACGACGTCTTTATGCTTCCGAACGCAACCTCGTTCGGCTGGACGCAGTTCTATGTGGATGTGACAGTCCCGAGCAATCCGGGAGTCAAGGCGTTGTCGATCAGGCCGCACGTCTATTCCCTGTTCACGGGAACGGTCTACTACGACGACATCACCGTCCAGGTGATCGGCACTGCGACAGGCGTAGCCGACGGCAAGAACGGAATTCCCAAGACGTTTGAGCTGGCGAACAATTTCCCGAATCCCTTTAACCCGACGACCATGATCCGCTACGCGGTGCCGCGATCGACAAGCGTTTCGATGTCGATCTATAATATGCTTGGCCAGCGCGTGCGCACGCTCGTCGACGGGGCGATCTCTGCGGGGTATCACGAGGTCGAGTGGGACGGCCGGAACGAGAGCGGGCAGCAGGTGGAATCAGGCGTTTATTTCTACCGGCTCCAGACGGGAGAAGCCCCTCTCGTCAAGAAGATGATGTTCATTAAGTAATCTCTCGAGGAAGGGGTGCCCCGAAACCGGGACACCCCTTCCCTTTTTTTGCCTGCTTGGATCCAATGGTTCGGTCTCGATCAACTTCCCTCTGTAACTCGATGCTGGTTTGCTTCGCCGTGGCGTTCGGCACCGCATCCGGCATTGCGGGGACGACAGGGAAGGTTTCAGGGAAAATCACCGATGCGCAGACCAGGGAAGCGCTGATCGGGGTCAATGTCCTTATCGTTGGAACCGCCTTGGGCGCCGCGACCGATCTTGACGGCACCTACTTCATCAACAACATCCCGCCTGGCACCTTTCAACTGAAAGCTTCTGCGGTCGGCTATTCCCCCGTAGTCGTCAATGACGTCAAGGTATTCGTGGATCAGACGACCCGGATTGATTTTACCTTGCAGCCGGAGGCAATTGAAATTCAGGGTGTTGAAGTAACAGCGACCCGTCCCCTCGTGCAGCGCGACCTTACCTCGACAACCGCCACGGTCACGACCGACCAGATTTCAAAGCTTCCTCTCGAGGACGTGCAGGCGGCGGTCAACCTGCAGGCCGGCGTCGTGGAGGGTCACTTCCGGGGGGGCCGCAGCAATGAAGTCAAGTATCTTGTCGATGGCGTAGCGGTGAATGACGTGTTTTCCGGTAATTCCACGCTCCAGGCGGAAGTGAGCAGCATTCAGGAAATTCAGGTTCTGAGCGGCACATTCAACGCCGAATACGGCGAGGCGCTCTCAGGCGTAGTGAATCAGGTCACCAAGATTGCCGGCGAGAAATACAGCGGCAGCGTTTCAACCTATGTCGGCGATTATGTCAGCCCGCACAGCGACATTTTCAATCACATCGATTATATCTCTCCTCTCGGCCGGGGCCAAAACCATCAGAAGGCGTTCGGTGTGTATAACGTCGATGGTAACATCAGCGGACCGGTTATCCAGGGAAGCGGCCTCCTGAAGTTTTTTGCATCAGGCCGCTACCTGTATGACGAGGGGTACATCTACGGCCGGAGAGTGTTCAATCCGAAGGATTCCTCATACACGACGGGTACCAACCCACAGACTTGGGTCGTCGTCGCAACGGGCGACGGAAGATACGTCCCCATGAATTTTACCGAGCGGTATACTCTGCAGGGGAAAATCTCAATCAACCTGGGAAGCGCCAAGGGCCTCACGCTCCAGGGTCTCTACCAGAACCAGAATTATCGGGTTTACAATCACCAGTTTCGATTGAACCCCGACGGAGATTATCATTACTATCAGCGAAGCTTCCTGGGAAGCACAAACTACAATCACGTCTTCAGCGATGCGGCGTTCCTCGATGCCAATATCTCCCTCTTCGAGACGGATTTCAAGCAATACGTGTACGAAGACCCGTTCGATCCGCGTTACGCGAACCCTGAACTCATGAGGGCTCTCGGCCCAAACACCTTCTTGACGGGCGGTACTCAAAATTGGCATTTTCTCCATCATACGAATACATATACGGCGCGAATCGATCTTACCGATCAGGCAACGCGCATTCATCAGATCAAGACCGGAATCGAGGCAAAATACCACACCCTGCGCTATCAGGATTTCCAGATCCATGCGGGAGCGGAGTCGGGCTATCGTCCCGCCATTTCTCCGCCCGGAAGCTTCGATAATAACACGTACACAAACCACCCGTACCAGCTCGCCGCATACGCGCAGGATAAGATTGAGCTGGATTATCTCGTGGTGAATATGGGCTTGCGCTTTGATTACTTCCAACCCGATGGATATATCCTGCGGGACCCGGATCATATCGAAGCCCTCGATTCGCTCTCGCCCCCCTATCCCGGTAAGCTCCTTGAGAAGGCCGGCGCAAAGTCCCAGCTCAGTCCCCGGTTCGGTCTTTCCTACCCCATCAGCGACAAGGGCGCCGTCCACATTTCATACGGACATTTCTTTCAGATTCCGCCGTTCGAATTCCTTTACAAGAATCCCAACTTCAGGATTGCCGGTTCGAACCTCTTCCCCGAATTCGTCGGCAATACGATCGGCAATGCCGATCTGAAGCCCCAGAGGACAGCCATTTATGAAATTGGCCTCCAGCAGGAGCTTGCCGCGGATCTCGCTATTACAGTGACCGGATACTATAAAGACATCCGCAACCTGCTCGGACTCGAGCTCCTTCAGAAACTGGGTACGACGTTCGGAAAGTACGCAAACAGGGATTACGGAGCCGTAAAAGGGATCACGCTCTCCTTTGAGAGACGCATCGGAAGGGGTTTTGGAGCCAATGTAGACTATACGTACCAGGTGGCCCAGGGCGACGCTTCGGATCCGAACGCCGACTTGATAAGGCGCCAGGGAGGGGACACGCTGTCCAGCCCCAAACAGCTCGTCCCGCTCAATTGGGATCGGAAGCATTCTCTGAATCTTACGCTGACACTGGATAGCCCCGACAATTATGATGGGGGGGTGATTGCTCGGCTCGGCTCCGGTCTGCCGTACACGCCGTCGCTCGAGAACTCGAGGACAGGGCTTGAGAACAGCGACAACCGGCCGCCCTTCTTCGATACCGATATTTACCTGACAAAGCATGTTCGATTTCTCGATCGCTTGTTTTCAATTTTCGTGAAGATTTACAACGTGTTCGACACTGAAAATGAAGTGAATGTGTTCACCGATACCGGCCGTGCGGGATACACACTGGAATTGACCCGCGCTCAGGAGCTTCCCAAGGGCGTGAACACACTTCAGGAGTATTTCACAAGGCCAGATTTCTACTCATCGCCGCGGCAGGTCATAGTCGGCGCTTCGGTTTCGTTTTAACCCGATTCCTTTATTGAGCACCATGCAGCTCCGGTTACAATACACGACAGTGCTTATCGTTCACTTCCTCTGTTTGTGCCTCGCCATCTCGTCCGCTCAGGCACAACGTATTGTCGATAAAAATAAGGGGAGCCACTTTCAGAAGAAAAAGGGATCCATGGATGGGAACCTCGTGGAAACCATCTATTACAATCACGGCGAAATTGCCGATTGGCTCAATGACCCGACCCACAGCGGCGTCTGGCCGAAAGGGACAAACCATACCTACGTTGACGGAGTCGCAATCATCGTTCAGTCGGAAGTCCAGGACCAGCAGGGTCACGTCTTTCATCCGCTTGAAACAAATTATTATGAATACACTCGTCAGAACGTCGTAAACGGTGTGACCTACGGTTGGTGGCCCCTCCCCGGATATGATGCTCGGTTCCGGACAACACCCGCACAGAGCAATGACCCTGTCACATGGCCCCCGCACTGGCCGGATCGGCCGAATGATTGGGACGGGTACTGGAACGGATTCTTCGGGAAAGGAGTGCTGAATGCCGATCTCGAAAGCTACTTTGTGTTCGACGATAATGAAGACCGCGATTACATTAATCGGTATAGCTTCCACCCCGATGCGGACGATTCCTCCCGGGGAGGTCTCGGCATGCAGGTACATGCGCGGGGATTTCAGTGGTCACAGGTGCTGGCTGAAGACGTCATCTTCTGGTATTATGAGATCACGAATATGGGGACCACCGATTATGACAAGACCCTCTTTGCCCAGTACATGGACTGGGGTATCGGGGGGCACGACAATTCCTCCAACAACGCCGGCGATTACGACCAGCTTCTCAACCTTTCGTATGCCTGGTCGACCGTCCAATTCGGAAGCCCGGGGCACTGGAGCCCGGTGGGCTACGCCGGCTACGCATTTCTGGAAAGCCCCGGGATTTCCTATGACCACATCGACAACGACCACGACGGACTGACCGATGAACGCCGCGACAATAACGCCAGCGTTTTCATCGCCGACCCCACTCGCGACCCGTTCCTGGTGGATGTCCAGCAGGATACCGCACGATTCAAGCAATTCTATGGTTATTCGTGGAGGCCTCATTGGGATGCCGATGAAAACTGCAACTGGAGAGCTTACACCGACCTGAACCATAATGGGGTCTGGGATCCCGGGGAACCCCTGAACGACGATGTCGGCTCAGACGGTATCGGGCCGCTCGATGAGGGATATACGGCTCCCGACAGGGATGGCAGCGAAGGCGATGGCAAACCCGAGCAGGGAGAACCGAACTTCGGTTTCCTCGATAAAGATGAATCGGATCAGCTCGGACTTACCGGCTTCCTCATCGCAAACGTCCACACGTATGATTTGAATAACGATGAGCGTAATTGGACGGCTCTCACTTCTCTCCCGCCCCCGCATGGCGGCCAGCTTGCGGGCGTAAATCTTGCCAATTACTTTTCGAGCTATTTGTTCCATCTCCCCGGCCGCCTCACGTACAGTCTGCAAACCGGCCAACTCCAACCGACCGGAGCGACCGAACGCTTCTCGATGGGGCTTATTTTCGGCTTGAATGTTGACGATCTCTTCAGGAGAAAGAAGACGGTTCAGCAGATTTATAATGCCAACTATAACTTCGCCAAGCCCCCCGAGAAACCCCGCTTGAAGGCCATTGCCGGAGATCGGCGGGTCACGCTCTACTGGGACAATCGTGCTGAACAAACCTTCGATGCCTTCTATCAGAAGTACAATTTTGAGGGATATAAAATCTATCGAAGCACGGAGAGAAATTTTCTTGAAGATAAGGTCATTACCGATGCATTCGGCGAGGCGACCTATCGCCAACCGATCGCGCAATTTGACCTGGCCGACGGCGTGAAGGGGTTTCATTCGATCCTCGTGAACGGTGCAGCGTTTTATCTCGGCGACGACAGGGGGCTGCAGCACTCCTTCATCGACTCAAATGTCCAGAATGGCCAGACCTATTATTATGCCGTGAGCGCCTACGACCAGGGATTCACCGCCACTACCATTACGGGAGAGTTCATCGGGATCCCGCCGACCGAGACGCCGACGATCATCAGGCTGGATGCGTCCGGCCAACTGAAAACGGATCTTAACACCGCCATCGTCACACCCCGGGCTCCCTCGGCCGGTTACATTAATCCTCTTATAAAAAATCTCATCACCACAGGCCCCGGGACGGGATCTGTGTCGATCGACATCCTCGATCCGGATTCGCTGCTGAACGATCACACGTTCCGTCTGGAATTCCAGGACTCCTCGGCATTTCATAGCAATCCGGAACCCTATTATCGGCTCGTCGATAAGTCAAACGGCGACACGGTCATTCCCCTCACGAAGTTGAGGAAAAGCCCGCAGCAGAGTCCATTCGTCGAAGGCATCGCGATCAACCTCGCAAACGATTCCCTCGTTCAGATTGATCATGGGAAGAGCGGGTGGGCGAAGGGCGACTGCAACTATATCGTACAGCTCGGCTTCGATTCACGATATCTAGGTGCATACGGCACGCGAAGGGTCAACTATCCGGCGGATTTCGAGATCACCTTCACGAAAAAGGACTCCGGCGACATAGCCATTCCCAAAGACCCCGGCAGCCCGCCTAATCCTTCAAATATTATTATAAAAGACCTGACGGAGAATATCGATCACTTCCAATTTATATTTCGGGATAACAATGCCGACTCGCTCTTTAATGCCCCCCCCGGGGACACGGACGCTGTGTTTATCGTCTGTGGAGACTCGGCGGGCAAGAGAGCGACAACGCCTCGGAACACAAAGATCAGCTGGTCGATTAGCATGTTTCAGGACACCTCAATTTCACAATCCCAGCAGCGGCCGCCCCAGCCGGGAGACGTATTTCGGATTATGACAACGAAGCCGTTCCGCACGGGAGAATTCTACGAGTTTACGACCGAACGATCGAGGGTTGACGCCTCTTTGGCCCGGAATCAGATGGCGAATATTGCCGTCGTCCCGAATCCCTACGTAGGCGCCGCATCGTGGGAGCCGTTTTCGAATACCTCTGGAAGAGGAGAGCGCAGAATCTATTTCATCCATCTCCCGCGCGAATGCACAATTCGCATTTACACGATCAGCGGACACCTCGTCCAGACGCTGTATCATAATGGCACGATTGACGACGGCCAGGAGCCCTGGGACCTGCTTTCTCGTGACGGGGCGAATATCGCCTACGGCGTGTACGCATACCACGTCGATGCGCCCGGCGTCGGCTCGCGCATCGATAAATTCGCCATCATGAAGTGAAGGATGAGCGCGCCCGTTAAATATCCCCCGATGATGAAAAAACTCCTGCCGTTCCTCCTGTTGGTAGCCGCAGCGCTCACGGCGGAACTCCGTGCTCAGGGTTTTGTCAGCGATGTGTCAAAAACGGCCACAAATGCTGCGGTGTTTCTTGAGATTCCTGTCGGAGCATCCGCGATCGGCATGGGTGGCGCATTTGTGAGCATCGCAAATGACGCCACCTCCCTTTACTGGAACCCCGCGGGTTCCGCCTTACTTCCGCAGAATCAATTCGTGGCGGTTCACACCGGATGGATCGCACAGACAAGATTCGACTTCGGCGGATTTGTGCTCCCCCTGGGGGGATTCGGAACGCTCGGGTTCAGTTTCACGTCTCTTTCGATGGACGATATGAAGGTTCGCACCGTCGAGAGGCCCGAAGGGACCGGCGAGTCTTTCAGTGCGGGAGATATCGCCGCAGGAATCAGCTATGCGCGGAAACTGACCGACCGCTTTGCCATCGGGTTCACCGGCAAATATATCAGGCAATCGATCTGGCACGAAAGCGCCGAAGCACTCGCCCTCGATGCCGGGACGACGTTCAAGACCGACCTCTTCGGCGGCATGACGATCGGAGCCACGCTCTCAAATTTCGGGACCAATATGACGCTCAACGGCCGCGACACACGCACGTTCATCAGAATCGATCCGTCAAAGCAGGGTTCGAACGACAAAATACCCACCGATATCGAGATGGAATCGTGGAGCCTACCGCTCCTCTTTCAGTTCGGCGTCTCCACCGATGTCATGAAAAGCGAGAATATGCGATGGACCGTTGCCGCCGACGCGCTCCATCCGAGCGATGATCATGAAAGTGTGAATATCGGGACCGAGATTGCGTTTCAGGATTATCTTTTTCTCCGCGGAGGGTATCAGTCGCTGTTCCTGACCGACCATGAAGGCGGACTCTCCCTCGGCATCGGCGTTGCGTCGAGCTCGCTCATCGGTGCGATCGCCGTTAAATTTGATTACGCGTATCGGGACATGGGCAGGTTGGAGAGCGTGCATACCTTCTCCATCGGCGCTCAGTTCTAAACCCACCCATGGTAAGTGATCGGCCGGTCGCCGCGCGTCGATTACCGTGCGCGGCTATTCTTCTCTCGCTGCTCCTGCTCGTCCCGCTCTGTTACATCCGGGCGGGACTCCAATCGAACTCCGGCGGCGATACACGGAAAACTTTCTCCCTTGAAGATCCTAAGTACAAATCCGTGGTCGTAGCCGACGTTGGCAACAGGCAGATTTTCGCCCCGGAGTTCCTGTTCAGCTACGCGTTCGGACCGGCATTCACTAAACGCGAGAAAGATTCACGGCATCGGTACCTGAATTTCATGATCTATGAAAAACTGCTCGCCCTTGAGGGGTACGAGAGGCATCTCGATACATCCGTGGAAGCCAGACAAACGCTGGCCGAATTCGAGGGTGACCTTGCAACGGAGGAGCTCTATAAAGACGATATCCGGAGCAAAGTCAGAATTCCGGAGAGAGAAATCCAGCGGGGTATTAAAAAAGAACGAGAGCATCTCTCCATCCGGTGGCTTTATACCGGGAGACGAGAACGCATCGACACTCTCTCTAAGCAGCTCCAGGCGGGCATCTCATTCGACTCACTGTTCAACGGGCAGCGGAACGATTCTGTGAAGCCGGATGACCGTTCAATGGAGACGACCGTATTCAAAATCGAACGGAGAAATCCGGCCCTTGCCGCTGTCCTCGATACGATGTCCCCCCATTCCGTCTCATCGCCGGTCCCTGCCCCGGACGGTTATTACCTCGTGATGCTCGGAAATCGCTGGATCAATCCCCTCGTGACCGAATCGGAGAACATACAGCTTCATTCCGACGTCGAGCGGGTGCTCGTCGAACAAAAGTCGGATTCGCTTTCCGATCTCTACATTAAACGGATGATGGAAGGCCGGCATCCGGTCATCATCCGGAAACCCTTCGATATTCTTCTGACGCATCTCGCCGAACTTGTGCTCGACCCGAAGAAGTTCTCCGACTGGAAACTGGCCGATCGTTTGTCGGGCCGGTGGGGGGCGGCAGAATTCCACGATCCGAAACTGTTCGGGAAGCAGACGCTCGTGGAACTATCGGATCGCAAGTTTACAGCGGGAGAGTTTCTCGACTGGTATCACGCCCGGGAATACAACCTCCGGTTGAACTCGTCCTCACCTCAGGAATTTTTCATGACGCTCGAAGAGATGGTGTGGCGGATGATACGGGATCGGCTCCTGACGGCGCGGGCCATCAACCGACGTTTGCAAAATCGGGAAAATGTCAGGAAGCAGGTGAAATGGTGGCAGGATAAAATTGTCTATAAGCTCGTTCGCGGGAGGATTTCAGACTCCATTCGATCGAACGATGGGCTCCTGCGGAACTACTACGCGGATCACCGGCGGGATTACCGCAGCGCGCAGGGCGACACCCTTTCCTTCGAGAAGGCGAAGGAAGAAGTTCAGCGCGATTACTATTCCTTCGAGATGACAAAGCGGCTCCTGCATCGCCTTCTCCGGTTGAAAGAAAAATACAGAATTGTCATTCACGACGACGATCTGAAACGCCTGCCGATTGAGGATGAGTTTGATCCGAAAGCGATCGACATCTACGGCGTGAAAAAGGGGGGGACGTTTCCCCGCCCGGCGTTTCCTTCGATTGATTACGAATGGCAGGCGTTCACACAATGATTGAGCGAAGAGAGTGCGTCTCCTCCTGACCATTTCAATTATATTGACGATCCTTCCGTCCGGATGCAGCCGGGAACAACCGGCAGGCGCGGTTTCAGGTTCGACCGCCGAAATCACCTACTGGCCTGCGCCCAACACCCAGGAGATCGAACTCGCCGAAACGCTTGTGCTCGCATGGAATAAGCTTCATCCGGAAATCCCCGTGCGCATGCAGCCGATTCCGGTCAGTCAATCGACGGAGGAGGTGCTTCTTGCGGCGATCGCGGGCAAAACTACGCCGGATGTCTGTTCGAATATCTGGCCCGGAGCGCTCCATGATTACACGCAGGCCGGAGGGCTCGTGTCCCTGGATCAGTTCTCCGATTTCGACTCCGTTGTGAACTCCCGGACTCCGAGGGAGCTCCTGGCGACTTTTCAGTCATCCGACAGCCATTATTATCAGCTTCCCTGGAAAACAAATCCCGTCATGATGTTCTACAACGCGCGGCTTTTCCGCGAAGCCGGGGTCGATTCGATCCCGAGAACCTATTCCGAATATCTCGCGGCGGCGAAGAAGGTTACCCGCGACATCGACGGCGACGGCGAGATCGACGTCTGGATGGGAGAGCGGGACATTCGTCCGATCTGGTGGCAGCGGCTGTTCGACTTTTACCCGTTCTTCATCGGCGCGTCCGGCGGTTCGACTCTGTTCCGGGACAACGAGGTGGGCTTCGAGAACCAGGCCGCTATCGACGTGTTCGCCTTCTTTCAGGAGTGCTACACTCGCCGGTACTTTCCGAAGACATTTTTCCAGGGAGGGGATCCGTTCAATCTCGAAAAAAAAGCAACAAACTTCGCGGGCCCGTGGCAGGTTGCTCAAGTCCAGAAGTTCGCCCCCCACATAAAATTCGGCGTGGTACCGCTCCCCGTACCCGACTCGCACACCGGTCCTGTGTACACATCGGGTGATTACAAAAACATCGCGATATTCAGCACGACCCGGCATCCCCGGGAGGCATGGGAATTTGTGAAATTTCTCGTCAATCCCGGACATGACCTTCTCCTCCTCAGGATCGCCAACCAGATCCCGGTGCGGGGCGATCTTCTGACAAACCAGATATTTTCCGAATATTTTGCGCAGAATCCCGTCATGGTAAGCTTTGCGCGCCAGGTCCCCTACACGCGCGGGATGGACGCGGTCCCCGATCTGCAGGAAATTTTCGATGCGATATCGCAGGAGTACGAAGCCTGCGCCGTCTACGGCAGAAAGTCGCCGGCGCAGGGGATCCGCGATGCAGCCGAGCGGACCAGGGTGATAATCCGGTGGAACCAATGACGGGTTCTCGACTCTGGAACAGCATGCGCCCTCGGGGCCGCAACGGTTACTTTTTCATCATCCCCTACGGTGCGTTTTTCCTTGCGTTCGTTGCGTACCCCCTCATCTTCTCGTTCGTCCTGATGTTTAACCGCTGGAACATCGTCACGCCGATGGAGTGGGTGGGGTTAAAAAATTTCCTCCGCCTGTTCAGCGACCCCTTGTTTTACAAGTCGCTCCGGAATACGATGCTGTTTCTGGCAATTCACATCCCGCTTCAGGCCGTCGTCGCCCTGGGATTTTCGCTCCTTTTGCACTCGAGAGTCAGATTCAGGGGAGTGTTCCGCGCGCTCTACTTCTTCCCCGTGGTTGTCTCCGGCGTCGTCGTGACGATCCTCTGGCAGCAGCTCTACTCTTTTGATTATGGGATCCTCAACAAGCTCCTCACCATAGCGGGCTTGCCCAGGATTCCCTGGCTCGTCGATCCTGATTTTGCGATGCCATCGATCGCCGTCATGGCAACCTGGAAAAATGTTGGAATTTACATCGTGCTGTTTCTCGTCGGCCTGCAGAACATCCCCGCAGAATTGTATGAAGCGTCGCAGATCGACGGGGCAAGCAGGAGGAAGCAATTTCTCCATATTACGCTCCCGATGCTCAACCCGACGATCATGGTGATCGTGGTTCTCTCCACGATCGGCGGCTTTTCTCTGTTTATAGAGCCGTTTGTGCTCACGGGGGGCGGGCCGATGCAGAGCACGTTGTCGGGGATGCTCTATATCTATAATCAGGGTTTCTACTTCAGTCACATGGGATATGCGGCGGCGCTCGGATTCGCGTTCGCGCTCATTATCCTGGCCGTGGTGTTGATTCAACGCAAAGTGATCGAGACCGATCGCACCGCATGAAAGCCACGCTTAAATATATGCTGTTGATCCTCGGTGCGGTCGTCTTTGCCTACCCGTTTCTTTGGATGATCGCGGGATCATTCAAGCCGGAACTCGAGATCAACGGGTTCTCGCTCTGGCCGTCGAAAATCGTTCTCGACGGCTACCGCGCTGTGTTCACGAAGATTCCGATCCTCCGCGCATTGATAAACAGCCTGATCGTATCGCTCTCGGTCACCGCATCGGTGGTAGTCTTCGGCTCGATGGTCGGGTATGCGCTCGCAAAACTTGAGTTCCTCGGAAGGGGCGCCCTCTACCTTCTGATCCTTTTTACGATGATGATTCCCTTCCAGATCACGCTCATCCCCCAGTATATTCTGATGGTGAAACTTGGCTGGACGGATACGTACCTTTCGCTCATCGTTCCGGCGATGATGAGCGGCTTCAGCATCGTTTTATTTCGTCAGTTTTTTGCGGGTGTCCCGCAGGCGTTGATCGATGCGGCAAGGATCGACGGGTGCTCGGATCTTCGCATCCTTTTTAGAATCATCTGGCCGATGTCACGCCCCGTGATCATCACGGTGGCAATCCTGACGTTCATGGCAAGCTGGAACGACGTCCTCTGGCCGCTGATCGTGATCCGCGAACGAACGCTCATGACAATGCCGCAGCTCGTGACGATCTTTGTGACCGGCGGCGAGGCAGAAACGCAGCTCGGATCGCTCCTTGCGGCCGCGACGCTCCTCGCGCTTCCCGTGACACTCACCTACGCCTTTTTCCAGCGCTACTTCATCGAGAGCATGGCCTCGACAGGGATAAAGGGCTGATGGAGTATCCGTCTTACACCTATCCCGTCTCCTCGCTGCGC
Organism: Bacteroidota bacterium; assembly: GCA_035635475.1. Classification (GTDB taxonomy): domain Bacteria; phylum Bacteroidota; class Ignavibacteria; order UBA10030; family SZUA-254; genus VBOC01. The sequence goes on from DASQAZ010000098.1 coordinate 12,371, forward strand.
GTGGGCTCCAGCCTGGGCAACTTTTATACCTTCGCGCGGTTGAGCGCCGACACCGATCTCAAGGGCCTCTGGAGTGCCATTGATGATCAATATTATCTCGGTGAGTGGAACATCGATCTCTTCATTGATGGGATAAAGCTCGAAGCTCATTCAACGGAATTTAATCCGGAATCCCAGGAAACGCGCTACGGTGAAGGGCACATCGACGTCCGGAAGCGCTTCGTCCTTCCATTTTCGACCGGCAGGCGATCGCAGCAATTTCCTTCACGCCTGCAAGCGGCAATTTTTACGATCCGGTTTACAAACCGCTCTTCTTTGGCCAAACAGCTCAACATCCGCCACGCGCTGGTCTTCCCCGCCCGGCTGAGCGAACTGTTCATCAAACAGCCGCCCCCCGACCAGTGCGCCAAGCGGGTCGATATTCATCCACGCGAGGGGCGTTTCGAGATACGCACAACGGGGAAACCCGGGGAAGCGAGGATCGTTGGATCCCCTCTCGCCTCGCGCAAGCATCTCGTATCTGATGAGACTCTTATTGTAGAGTATTCACTCTCTGCCGAGCCGGGGAAAACCGTCGAGGCGCCGTTCGTTCTCGCCTATTCCGGAGCTGGAGTTGAATCTGCTCATAAGATTTATCTCCAGTGTCAGCATTCAAACGACGTCGCGAATGAAAGCATCTCCGAGTATAAAAAACTCCTTTCCAGGAGTGATCTCCTGACCCCAAATCCCATGATCAACCGCGGAGTGCGCTGGGCAAAGGTGAACACCGTCAGGGTCCAGCACAAGTACCGGACCGGCGAGGCGTTCACAAACGATCCGCCGCAGGATATCGTGGTGATTCGTGATCTCGCATGGTACGCTTTCGGTTCTGACTACATCACTCCCGAATTTTCGGCAAACACGTTGTCCATCGCGGAGCGGCATGCATTCCACGAGAACGGAAAGCTGACC
>DASQAZ010000099.1:0-3051 GCA_035635475.1 Bacteroidota bacterium
GCCGGCGCCGATGACGCCTTCGATGGCGATGGTACGGACGGGCGTTTGTTCCACCAGAGCGTCGAGCGAGGCTTTCACGGATGAGTCAGGAATCCGGATGGACAGATAGGAGGTGCCGGTCGGTGCGGACCACCCGGCTTATATCGCGACAGCCCCGCAGGAGCGAAGCGATCGTCTGATTTCGCGTCGGGTGAATGACGAGTGGGGCGATTTCTTTCAACGGCTCCAGGACAAACCTCCGGGTTTCCAGACGGGGATGGGGCACCCGGACAATGTCGTCGGCATACGAAAAGCCGTCGTACAGGAGGATGTCGATGTCGATTTCGCGGTCCATCATCGGCGGCCGCCGCTTCCGGCCTAACTTCTTCTCAATGGATTTGAGAAGCCGGATCAGTTCTGCCGGATTGAGATCGGTCTCGACTTCGAGCGCCATATTATAGAATTGATGCTCGGATTCCATTCCCACGGGCTCTGTTTCATAAACCGACGAAATGGCCCTCACGGGCATGGCCTCTTCTATCGCCTGAATTGCTTTGGACAGCGACCCGAGGCGGTCGCCAAGATTCGATCCGAGCCCGAGAAACACCCGGTACATGCTTTATTTGCGGCTTTCTGAGACTTCCACTTCCACGTAGTCGACCACTCCCTTGACGGGAGGATGCGGTTTTCGGACTTTGACGCGGGCGGATTCGACGGCGGGAAATTCGCGAATAATACCCCGCGCAATCGTCTTGGCCAGCGACTCGAGCAGGTAGTATTTCTTTTGCGTTACCGTTTGTTGAATGAAGGCGTAGACCGCCTGGTAATCGACCGTGCGCTTCAGGCTGTCTTTCTCGGCGGCGGCGGAAAGATCGCTCTCGAGTTCGACATCGACTTCAAACTTGCCGCCGAGATTTTGTTCATCACTGGCCACGCCGTGGTAAGCATAGAACGATGCATTATGGATTCTGATGACGTCGGAGTGCATACCACGATGGGAAAAACTGTGCAAATATATATCTTTCTCACTTGAGAGTCAAGATAAAGCCGGGCTTTTCCACTCTCCTCATTTTCTTTTCTCGATCTTCGACCACGTGTCTCGCAGCGTCACCGTTCGATTAAACACAAGCCGTTCGGGCTTCGAATCCCGGTCGACGCAGAAGTATCCCGATCGCTCAAACTGCAACTGATCCCCGGCGCGGCATCGGGCGAGCCCGTTTTCAACTTTGCACCCGTTCAGGACTTCGAGCGACTTTGGATTAAGGCACTTTTCCCAATCGTCGCCGCCCGGTTCCTCCGCAGAGAAAAGCCGGTCATAGAGCCGCGCCGTCGCATCGAGAGCGTGCGCCGCAGACACCCAGTGGATTGTGCCCTTAACCTTCCGCTGGCTGGCGGGTAAACCGCTCCGGGTCTCCGGATCGATCGTGCACCGAAGCTCACGAACCTCCCCAGTTTCACGGTCCTTGACCACGCCCACGCATTTGATGATATAGGCATACCGCAGTCGCACTTCCGTTCCGGGAGCCAGGCGGAAGTATTTCGGCGGTGGAATTTCCCGGAAATCATCCTGTTCGATGAACAGGTGCTTTGAGAACGGGATTTTCCTCGATCCCATTCCCGGATCTTCAGGGTTATTGACCGCGTCCATCTCCTCGACCCGGTCCTCCGGATAGTTTTCGATGACGACTTTAATCGGACGCAGGACCGCCATCGCCCGGCGTGCCTTCTTGTTCAGATCCTCCCGTAAGCAGTCTTCCAGGAGCGCGACATCGATGGTCGTCTCCCTCTTTGAAACGCCGATCCGGTCCGCGAATTCCCTGATGGACTCAGGTGTGAATCCCCTGCGCCGCAAGCCCGAGATGGTCGGCATTCTCGGATCGTCCCAACCGTCGACCCTTCCGGTCTCAACCAGCTCGAGCAGCCGCCGCTTGCTCATCACGGTATAGGTCAGATTCAGCCGTGCGAACTCGATTTGCCTGGAATGGAAGATGCCGAGTGCGTTGAGAAACCAGTCGTAGAGAGGACGATGGTCTTCGAATTCGAGCGTGCAGAGCGAGTGCGTGATTCGCTCGAGCGAGTCGCTCTGACCGTGCGCCCAGTCGTACGTGGGATACATGCACCAGCGGTCGCCCGTGCGGTGGTGCTCCGCGTGGAGAATCCGGTACATGACCGGGTCGCGCATGTTTAAATTCGGATGTGCCATGTCGATTCTCGCACGCAGCGTTCGCGACCCGTCGACAAATTCGCCGGAGCGCATCCGCCGGAGAAGATCAAGGGATTCCTCGGATGATCGATTCCGGTACGGGCTCTCCTTCCCCGGCTCCGTGAGGGTGCCTCTCGATTCACGAAGCTCATCCGCGCTCAGGTCGCAGACGAATGCCTTCCCCTTCCTGACAAGCTGGACGGCGTAATCATAAAGCTGCTCAAAGTAATCGGACGCATGGTACTCTCTGTTTGCCCAGTCGAAGCCGAGCCACCGGATGTCTTCTTTGATCGATTCCACGTATTCGACATCTTCCCTCGTCGGATTGGTGTCGTCGAACCGGAGGTTGCATAATCCGCCGAACTCCCCGGCGATCCCGAAGTTCAGACAGATCGACTTTGCATGGCCGATGTGAAGATAACCATTGGGCTCGGGAGGAAAGCGCGCGTGGATCTTACCCCCGAACTTGTTCGTTCGCAGATCCTCCTCGATGAGCTCCTGAATGAAGTGTTTTGGACGGGGAGAATCCACGGTCACGCCGCGGGAGTGTTGATCTTTTCAACGGCCGATCGTATCCTCTTCAGGCTTTCGTCCTTCCCGAGAATCTCAAGGATCTGGAATACACCGGGCCCTCCCCCGACGCCGGAGACGGCCAATCGGACGGCATGAATGAGGTCGCCGTCCGGCACGCCCATCGATCCGGCGACGGTTCTGAGCGCTCCCTCGAAATCCGCGGCGCGCGGCTTTTCCAATTTTGAAAATGCCTCTATCAAATTCTCTAGTTGCGTCGGCGTCTCGCCCGTCCACCGTTTCTTTACTGCCGCGGGGTCGTACTCGGCAGGCGGATCGAAGAAATACGGCGCCTTCTC
>DASQAZ010000100.1:0-12284 GCA_035635475.1 Bacteroidota bacterium
CTGCAAGACGCCGATAGATTGCGATTCCCAACGAGTCGATTCCCATATCCTGAACTTCGGTAAGACCGGCCTTGGCGCATTCTGCCGCCGCGATCAGAAGGCTCTGCTCGATCTCCTCCGGCGTCGCGGGGGGCACGACGGCTTCAATAATATTTCGCGCCTCGTCGATGAAAACACCGGTTGGATCGCCCGTCGGGGTGCGGATGATCCTCCCGCCGGGGGGATCTTTCGTTTCCCGGCTGACGCGAGCGAGCTGCATCGCCAGGCTGTTTACCCAGATTACATGGCCGTCGATGCGAATAAGAACAACAGGGTGATCCACGGAAACGGCATCGAGCTCGGCGGCAGTCGGGAATCGGTTGTCTTCCCAGAGATTCTGATCCCAGCCCCGTCCATGGATCCAGGCCCCGGGCTGAGCCGTCCGGGCGCGGGCCTGCACCCGTCCGGCGGCTTCCGCGGCCGAACCGGCCCCGACGAGCTTCACCGATTGCAACAGCTGCCCGAGTCCCCCCATGTGGCCGTGAGCATCGATGAATCCGGGCATCACGGTCTTCCCCTCGAGGTCGATCACCGTATCGGCGGCAAATTGCCGGCGCAAGTCGTCGGAGGAACCCACGGCGACGATCGTGTTGCCGCGGATGGCGATGGACTGGGCGATCGGATGATCGGCGCCCAGCGTATAGACCAGGCCGTTTACCAGCAACATGTGCGCCTCATGCTTCGTCGAATTGACGACCATGAGAAATGTCGCCGCTGAGACGATCACGAGAAGAGTTCCCACAACTTTTTGATCCATCCGGGTTTGATTTGTTGATGGTAAGCGGCTGCGGCATCAATGTGCGGCGCAATATAGATATTTCCGGATCGATTTCCTATGAATCGGCGTTGCATCTCACCGTGAATTTATCTACGTTTTCCTACCACCACTCGAGGAAAGATAATATGGCCAGCGATGCGTTCAATAGATTTGTCGGGATTACCAAGCGGTTGAGGAAAGATTGTCCCTGGGACCGGGAACAGACACACCGGTCGATCCGTCACAGCCTGATCGAAGAAGCGTACGAGGTCGTGGACGCGATCGATCATGACGCATCCGACGAATTGAGAAAAGAGTTGGGGGACCTGCTGCTCCACGTCGTCTTCCATGCAAATATCGCAGAGGAGAAAGGCGAATTCACGCTCGAAGATGTGATCGACGGCATCACGGAAAAGTTGATTTTTCGCCATCCGCACGTCTTTGGCGACGCAAAAGTCGAAAATGCCGAGCATGTAAAAAGGAATTGGGAGAAGCTGAAATTGGAGGAAGGGAGAACGTCGCTGATGGACGGCGTCCCGAACGAGCTACCAGCCCTGCTCCGCGCCCATCGCCTTCAGGAAAAAGCTTCGAAAGTGGGATTCGATTGGGAAAAGAAGGAGGACGTCTGGAAAAAAGTGGAGGAAGAGTTACACGAGTTTCAGCGCGCAACGGGCCGGGGAGTGCCCGAGGAGATTGACGGAGAGTTCGGCGATCTGCTCTTCGCCCTGGTGAACTATGCCCGCACGATTGGACTCGACGCCGAAAACGCTCTCAGGGGGACCATCCGGAAGTTCGTCCGCCGTTTTCAATACATCGAGCAGCGGCTCGGTGAGCGGGGAAGGGACATCCGTTCCTCGACGCTCGAGGAGATGGATGCCCTCTGGGAAGAGGCGAAAGGGCGCGGCTGAGCGGTCAGCGCTGTCGCTTCACCTTCCGCTGCTCCGTGTCCCCATCCCATTTCCCGTTCGCATGGTACTGATCGTAGGCATCGATGATATCTTTCACGAGCTTGTGACGCACGACGTCGTTCCGGTCAAAATAACAGAACTGGACCCCATCGATTTTATGCAAAATGTCGCGGATCTGGACCAGGCCGGATATCGTCGTCGCCGGCAGGTCGATCTGCGTGATGTCGCCGGTGATAATCGCCTTCGAGTTAGCGCCGATTCTCGTCAGAAACATCTTCATCTGCATGCTCGACGCGTTCTGCGCCTCATCCAGTATAACAAACGCATTGTTCAACGTTCGGCCCCGCATATAGGCAAGCGGCACGACTTCGATCACCCCCCTCTCGACGTAGGTCTTGAGCTTCTCCGGGGGGATCATATCGTCGAGGGCGTCGTATAAGGGCCGAAGGTACGGATCGACCTTCTCCCTCAAATCGCCGGGCAGGAACCCGAGGCTCTCCCCTGCTTCGACCGCCGGCCGGGCGAGAATAATCTTCATCATTTCGCGATTCCGCAGCGCCGCCACAGCCATCGCCACCGCGAGGTAGGTTTTCCCGGTGCCCGCCGGACCGATGGCAAACACGATATCGTTTTTCTTTATCTGCCGGATGTACTCCTTCTGACCCGCAGACTTCGCCCGAATAATTCCGTTCCGGGTGAAGAGCACAACGGTCTCCAGCTCTTCCGCCCCGATCTGCGTTGCGATGTTATTCGGCAGGGCCGGATCGCCGTTGACCCTGACCAGATCGATCACCGTCTCGACGTCGTTTGTCGTGATCGCGCCGCTCTTATTTAAAACATAAATAAGCTCCTTGAAGACCTTCTCGAGCTGTTCGACCTCCTTGGCATCTCCGCGAACGGTGATAGCATCCCCCCGCACGGTAATGGACGCGTCGAACCGGTCCTCCACCACCCGAAGATTGGCGTCATTCAGTCCGAGGAGGCGAAGCATATCCACGCCTTCCGCCTTTATTTTTCTCTCAGCCAATGAAGGTGAATTCCTTATAAACACAAGAAGCCCCCTTGGACCTCCGGTTTCCCGGGGCAAGTGGGGCTTCGAGAAATATTACCTTGCGTGCTGCCAATCGACGAGTCTTCTCTCGGCTCTCCTTCGAATGTTAGATCATTGTGAGGCCGGACCAGTCGCCTTTTTCCGGTAATACCGGTTCGCGGCAGACTTCTCGTCGCGCGATAGCTCTTTGCCCTCCGGTATTTTCAGGACCCAGTGGGGCTTGATGATGTCCGGATCCTTGATCAGATCCCGATTCCCCTGCCAGATCTTTGGCCACATCCATGCGTTGTCGTAGATGTCCTTCTTCCTTGCGATATTCCAGAGGCAATCCCGGTCCCTCGACCAGGTTCCGACCGTGTAGGTCTTTTCCTTCGACAGGCTTTTCATCAATGCGGCGACTTTATCCTGAAGCGAATGGACCCGATCCCCGTACCGGGGAATCAGTGCGATCTTGCTGGCGGCCATTTCCTTCAGCCGCTCATTCATGCGGTTGATCTCATCCTTGTAGCCCACGAGTTCCGCATCGGTCATCCGCTGGAGTTCGCCAACCCGCTTCTCCATATCGTTCAGGTCCTTATCGAACGCCTGGACGTCGGCCCTGGTCACACCGAGCATCGCATAGAGGGCATCCTCGCAGGTCTTCACATCGGCATCCAGCTTCGTCAGCTGCGACTGGAGAACGATCTTCTGACTGTCAAGGTCCCTGCCTTCTTTGTGCAGGCTCGTGATACGGTTGCTCGCATTTCTCATTTCTGATTGCCATTCATCCCGGCCCATTTTCTCCTGGGCGATGGAAGATGCAGCTCCCACGAGCAGAGCAAAGGCGGTCAGGATCAAGATCATGGCTGTGGTCTTCATTTTCCACCCAACGCTTTCTTGACAGCCTCTTGATCGGACTGGCACTGCTGGAGTTTGCTATTCCTCTCGGCGATTTGTTTCGTCAGCGCACCGATATCTGCCTTCTTGTTTTCGACTTCGCTCTGGAGTTGATCGGCTTGCTTTTTCAGCTCTGCAAGCTTGCTCAGTTCCTCTTCGGACGGCCCGCTGGAACAACTCGACAACATCATACCTCCGCACAGGAGCGCGGCAGCGAGCAGTGGCTTAAGAAGCTTCACCATAGACGGTCTCCTGAATTGTTTTCTAAAAGGTCACATGCAGCAGAGTCACCCGTGAAAATAGCAAATAAAACCCATTTTGTCAAGTTTAATCTCGGATCAATTCTCGAACCCCCCCGAACGCTATAAAAGCCCCCGTTCCGCGAAGCTTGCATAAGAATCAAGGGCAATAATGATGTGGTCATGGACAGGGATGCCCATAATTTTCCCCGCCTCGCACATCTGGCGGGTGACCTGGATGTCTTCCGAACTGGGATCCGGATTGCCGCTGGGGTGATTGTGAAGGAGAATGATGCTTGCGGCGGGCTCCAGGATCGCCCGGCGGAAGACCTCGCGAGGGTGTACGAGCGCGCTGTTGAGGATCCCCAGGGAAATAGTCTCATCACCCCGGAGGTGGTTGGCGCTGTCAAGCAGGAGGACCTTGAAGATCTCCTGCTGCAAATCACGCATCAGCGGCTGGTACCGTTTCACCACGTCCTCGGGCGAACTGATCCGGAGTTTCATCGAATCTCCGCGGCATGCCGCCCTCCTGCCGAGCTCAAAGGCGGCGATCAGCAGTGTTGATTTCGCATTTCCCAGCCCTTTGAACTGCCGCAGGTCGCGAAATGACCGTCCGCTCAAGCGATCGAGAGAACGAAACTCCCTGAGGACGGTCTTGGCCAGATCGACGGCCGTCGCCTTCCCCACCCCGGTCTGGATGAGTATCGCGAGCAGTTCCGCGTCGGAAAGTGAAGCGGCGCCCAGATGCATCAGTTTTTCGCGCGGCCGTTCCGCGATCGGCCAGTCGGTGATTTTTAAATGAAACGGAAAAGGTTCGCTGACCTTCTTCGTGAGTTTTTGCATACATGCCTCCCTGATGTGTTAGTCGACCGAGATACCTACGAGCCTCTTTACCTCGTTGTCGGAATACCTGAGAATGTGGACCTCTGAATTCACCCTGCCCCGCGTGAGAGTCACGGGGGTGTGAAGGGTGGAATACTTCTCGAGGTGCGAGAGGGCAAGCGACAGCTTGTCGCGGGTCGTCGCTCCCCGCGCTGCCTGGTCGAGAAGCATACGCATGGTGTCGTAGCCGATCACGGTATATTTTGTCGGATGCCTCGACGTCGTTGAATAGAAGGCTCGTTCGAAATGGGCATACGCAGAATCGCGCGGATCGGCGTAGAAGTCGGAACTAAAGACTGCTCCCCTCACGTACCGCTTATGAGCTTCAAGCTGCGCGGGATTATACCACTCCGGATTCCCGAGAATCTGCGCCTTGATGTTGAAATAGGACATTTGGGAACCGATCACGCCTATTTCCTCGGCATTGTCGATCGCCACGAAGATTCCCTGAATGGAGGCAATCGGAATATCGATATTCTCGGCGATCGTGTCGGTGACAATCAGGGGAAGATGGAGCGAGTCGGCGATGCGGCGGCCGTCGGCACCGAGGAGTCTCGAGACTCCGATGGTTGCCTGGTTGGCGATCAATGAATCGATCAGGGCAGGGCTCACTCCCGCCTGAACGAACGGCTCGGCGTCCGCCCTGGTCTTACCTGCGAACGATACTTCGGGCTCTTCACCGGAGGCAGCTCTTCGGATCCTCATGAACGGTTCGTGCAGGTCGCTGGCGCCGGCCCGGAACGACTCCACGGCGACGACCCTCGCCCCCAAGCGTCCCGCTTCTTCATAGAAGCTGCGCGCCGCCAAAGATTCCGGGGCATTATCAGAGGAGAGAATTGCCAGAGTCCTCAACCCCAGATCGTTGACGGCATACCGGGCCATTGCCTTGCCGTGAGTCGCCCAATCGGGATGAAGCTGAAAAACGGACGATCCGAGCGAGGCGAGTCCGTTCGCAGTTGCGGTCGGAGAGATCAGCGGAATTCCGGAGGAATTCGCAAGCGGAGCACAGGCCGATACCAGGTTGCTGAACACGGGGCCGACGATTCCGATCACATCGCTCTTCGCAACCACCTCCCGCATGGCGCTGAGCGCCGAAGACGTGTCGCGCTTGGAATCATGCACCTCCAGGGACACCGGAGTCTGCGACTGGGGATGCGAAGAGTTCTCCCTCATCGCAAAATTGACCCCCTCGAGGAGTTCAGCCGCCAGGTTTTTCACAGCACTCGAGGAAGCGTCTTCCATCAGCGGAAGGATCAGGGCGATTTTAACGCCCGTCTCGCGTTCCAACTTATCGAGAAGCGAACGAGCCCGCACTGTGTAGGCGCTTCCCTTCTCCATCGCAACGAGAGTGTAGAGAAGCTGTTTCGCCCGGGCGGCGTCGCCCTCCGAGGCGTATTTGTCCGCCAGCGTCAACCGGATCAGATTCCTTACCGGATCGGGGTGAGACTGCTGCAGAAATCGATCGAGAGCAGGCGCCGTCAATCGTTCATGGGCGACATACTCGAACAGGGCTTCCGCCCTCCGCGAGAGACCGCCGTCGTCGGTCTTCTCGACGCAGTGGAGCAATTGGGAGCCGGCGTCCTCGAAGTGACCCTCCATCAGCTCATCGAGGGCAAGGGTGTAGTGTGCATCATCGACGTACGACGATCCGGGGAATCGCTCGAAGAACTCGAGAAGGAGAAGCCCGGACTGCTGATACTTCCGGAGCTGAAACCACGACTTCGCCAGCATCAAATACGCCGCCGTCGTGCGCTGGTGCCATGGTTTCAGCCGGTACAGATCGTCAAAGATCGCGGCGGCGTCGTTGAACCTGCCGTTCTTGAACCGGCTGAGCGCCTGCGAAAACAGTTCTTCCGCCGCAGAGTTAAACGAAATTTCCTGCTGCGAGAGCCCCTCGGCGCCGATGAGGCAGCCAAAGAGGATCACAAGCAAGAATCTTTTGAGAAAGTCCATCAGACTTTTCAACATACAGAAATGCACGCTGAATTTCAAGAGATCAGTAATCCCGGCGCAGCGCGCGCAAACCCAGAGCAAGCGATCCTGTACAGAGCAACGCAGAGAGGATACAAACGAGCATGACGCCGAGGTAGACGGTGGACTGATCGAACGGCACCGCGCGAAGGTTGAAGGCGAAATAGTCGTTGAACGGGACGAAGAGGAAGGAGACGGTTGCGGTCAAATAGACGATGCAGAGCAGGAACGTGAGTGTGGCACTCTGGGATGAGGCGACGCGGATCGGATCTTTTTCGTGGTACGTCGAGAAGAAGCTGCCGGACCCCAGATTTAACGCCGTCAGCGCGAGCGACGCGCAGAGCATGATGATCGAGGCGAGTTGGATCAGGAGAGGGTAGTTTCTGATGGAATGATGTGAAAAGACCACCAGCATCTCGCTCGTCAGAAGAATCGGCACAAGGTAGAGCGTAAACTTGAGCCAAAACACCTTTCTCCGGTCCACGGGAGCGCTGAGGATTTTCCAGAAATTCATTCCTTCAGCGCTGATGCTCGGGAAGACAAATCGCAGAGCGATCGAGGCGATGAGAAAAATATTGAACAGCAACACGACCATATAGGAAATTGTCTGCAGGAAGGGCAATTGCTGCCTCAGGTTGATCTGAGCAACACTGGCAATAAACGTCACGATCAAGACCGCGATAATCGTAAGGTGGATCCACTGGCTGGGTTCCCGGAAAAACTGCCAGAATTCCTTTTTGACAAGCACCGTCGATTGCGCTTCGAAGCGCGATGGCCTCGTCAGCGACCAGGCCTTCATCAATCCCCCGGGGGCTTCAATTGTTTTCCGGAGATTCAGCGATGAGAGCCAGCTAGCGTAAAATAGCCGCTTCGCCGTCCAGAGCATCAGAACGAATACGGTTATTGTCACCCCCGCCAGAAGTAAAACGTAGGAAAGCGCATGCGACGCATCGCCCCGCATCGTCCAATACAATGATTCCGCAACCCAGTGATTGGGAAGAAATTGAACGATGGGCGGATCGAGATATCCGAAATACTGATCGACGTGGGGAAAGTGCTCCATCACCTGTGCCTGCAGCTGGACGGGGTTGGTCATGCCGAAGTAGAGCGACAGCCCGCCGAGATAGGCGAAGACCAATAAGAGAACGAGTTTGCGGACCCCCAGCGTCTCGGCAAATCTCATGACAACCATCAACATGATGGCCGCCAGACAGCCGGAGAGGAAAATGAACGGCATCAGTGTCAAGAACATTGTCCTGATGTAAAAGAGGACGGGCATGTGAAAATGGGACCCGTACCCGAGGAGCACCGCCATCGCCATGAGGAAAAATGCCGTCGAGCTGTAAAAGAAATTATCCAGGAATTTGATGAGAAAGAGATTCGTATGCGGGATCGGCTTCGTCAGGAAATATTCCATCTCGGATGAGCGGTACAACGTTGCGTACGAGACGATGATGTTTCCGACGTTGATCGAGAGGAAAAAAACAAAGAGCAGCATCGCCATGAAGCGGTGCAAAAGGAACAGGCCGAGCCGGGCGGTATCGAGGAGGTAATCGGTTGCAACCCTCGACGAATAATACGCCCCGATCGCAAAACCGCCGAACACAACAATGGAACCGAGAGTTCTCACGACGTTCGCGGCATTCAGCTCCGTTGAGCGCATGAGGATACTTCGCGATTTAAAGCGCAGAATGTGAAGAATCTCGGCCATCGGTCCTATGATCCGGAAGCCTATTTCGTAAGTTCAAGGAATGTCGATTCAAACTTTCCGTCGTGCCGGCGCTTGAAATCATGGAAAGCGTTGAGACTGTCTTCGAACACAAGAACGCCGTTTTTAATAATGCCTATCCGGTCGCAAAGCTCTTCGGCCACCGGGAGGCTGTGGGTCGACATGAAGATGGCGGACCCCTCGCGGGATTTTTGTTTCAGAACCTTTTTCACGATGTGAGCGCTTCTCGGATCGAGCCCCACCATCGGTTCGTCGATAATCAGCGCTTTCGGATCGTGCAGGAGCGCGGCGGCGATCACGATCCGCTGGCGCATCCCCTGCGAGTAGTGTTCCGTCCTCCGGTCAATCCATTCTCCGATTTCAAACAGATGGACGAGGCCCTCGATGGAGCCGGTCGCCGAGGCGTGATCCATCCGGTACAGTCCGGCGCTGAAATAGAGGAATTCCCGGCCGGTCAGTTTTTCATATAGAAACGGCTGATCGGGGATGTAGCCCGTGCAAAATTTCGCCTCGTCGGGATTGCGCTGGATGTCGAATCCGTTGATGGAGATCGATCCCGATGTCGGCGTGAAGAGACCGGTCATCATCTTTATTGTGGTGGTCTTTCCCGCACCGTTCGGACCGAGGAATCCGAAGAACTCGCCCGCTTTGATTTCAAGCGAGAGCCCGTTCACCGCCGTAAAATCCCCGAATTTCTTCGTCACCTCGTTCAGTCGTATCATCGAATTTCGAAGATGTGGGTCCTTTGCATAAGAACACTGAATCTTCGAATAATGCGTCAAAGATGCAAGGAGCGGTGTGACGTTGGTTATAGAGTCCGCTTTTCGTATATTTTTCGATTCGCGCGCAAGGGGGGCAATTCTCGATCGGCGAAAATGGCTCTCTCCGAGCCGGAGTGTTGAAATTGGTAGACAAGTCGGTCTCAAAAACCGATGGTCGCGAGGCCATGAGGGTTCGAGTCCCTCCTCCGGCACAACCTCACCGGGCGCCCACCCACCGGTCATCCTCCCCCCGCCTCCCGGACCAGAGCAAGAAAAAAATTAGCCGGGTCGAATGAACAACCCGGCTCTGGTACGATTTCCGCAAGGTTCGCGAAAGCGTTATTCGCTAGGGCTTGGACTTGTGACTGAGTTGGCTGTACCAGCGCGGGATGGGATCCTTCGCCATATAAAATGAATAACTGGTATTTTCCCTACTCGGGTCATCGCCGTAATCATCGCTGTAGCGTGCGAGCGACCACCACTCCGGGATAAAACCGGCGGGCTGGTTATTCGAATAAAGATCTGGCCTCGGCCTGTAACCTCCCCATCTCACCACGTCAATGGTCTTTGTGTCAATACTCACTGTATCCTTCGTCGCTATGACTATAGTTGTGAATACTTTTATCAGTTGAATCTCACCTGAGGGGAGCAACGACCAGAGGACCGGGTGAGCGCCGAGGGACCCGCCCGAGACGGATCGATCGATGTAGAACCCGATACTATTTTTTATGACTGCGCTGTCACCCGGGCCCAGTTGCGTATGGTCCTGGAACTTAGCGCTGTCGCTCACGATTACCGCGAAGCCTCCCGGCGAAACGTCGGGAGGTCGAACGGCGCGAAACGGGGCCGGTATCGATGTGTCTGAAAGCAGGAGAGGATCGTACACGACAACGCCGCTGTCAATCTTTGTAAAGTAATCGAAATTGGGCACCCCCGAGGATGGGTCGATGTAAAACGTCTTGCGAAAAGAGACCATTGTGATCAGGTAGCCATGGCTGACCTTCACCAACAAGGGAAGGAAATTTGATCCATGAAGGTTGCTCGTTGTGGGGCTTTGCTGCGCCCGCCAGCTCATGCCTCCGTCGGTCGTCACGCTGATCATACCCCCGTCTCCGAAGACCCATCCGTGGCCGCTGTCGACGAAAGTCACAGAGTTGATGTTTGCCGATGTGCCGCTGTTTTGCTTCCGCCAGTGCGCCCCATTGTCGGAGGTCAGCAGGATAGTTCCGCTATCCCCGACAACCCACCCCGAGCCTGGCACGAAATCCCCCGATGCGGGTGGAGGAAAGTATGACGCCCGGAGAGTTGCCGTCACCTTCGATGATTCCGACAACCATTGCGATCCGGCGTTTACCGATCCAAGAATGGTACCGTTTTCACCGGTTATCCACCCCAGTGCTCCCACGAAATTGACGGAAAAGAATGTATAGGGTCGAAAAGGTTCAGGCACTACCCTCGATGCCCAGGAGTTCCCCGAATTCGCAGAGGCGATAACGGTTCCGGAGTCGCCGACTGCAAAGATCGACCGGAAACCGCCGAAGAAAACAGCGCGCAGATTTTTCGACGTCGGGACTATCGCCGGTACCCAGTTGTATCCATGGTCGATGGTCCTCAAGAGTGTGCCGTTATCTCCCACGGCATACGCGGTGCGGGTTTGCGCGTCAGGAACAGCAGCGATGCCGTGCAGGTTTTTCGTGGTGCCGCTATTGAGAACTGTGACAGACCTCTTCGTCACCTTGAGGATCTTCCCGCCATCGCCTACGACGAACGCGGTCTCCGGGTTCGCTAAACTGATTCCATTAAGATTGCCGTACGACGGGTCCGACAACGAATCAATCCACTGATCGCCGTCATCGCTCGTCCGCAATATCGTTCCATCGGAGCCCACGGCAAAACCTGAGGCCGGCCTGGTGACTTCAGCCCATCCAATTGTCTTGGGCGAGGGATTGTACAGTTCGATCCAGGAATACGCATAGTACTTATCCGGCGAGATTGTGAAGACTTCATTGATGATGAGATCTTTACCCCTGAGATGTATGCCCTCCGTACCGCTCGGCGTTTCCAACGTGCACCCTGAAACCACGATCAACCACACAAGAAGGGCGCAGTTGGCGACCTCAAACAACGACTTCATTCCGTGCTCCTGAGTTTTGGAACTATTGGCGCGAGGGCGGGTCAGAACTGCATCTCGAACGTGAACGAGTGCGTGCCCGGCAGGTACTTGAAATTATTGTATCCGTAGTCAAGCGAGCTGTTGAGACCGAGCGAATTAAAGCGGACCCCGAAACCTGCAGTCACATTCTCCTGGTCATAGGCGAATTTCCAGCCGCCCCGGAGCGCGACCAAATTATTGAAAACATATTCTGTCCCCCAATTATACTGCTCGTCGGAATCGTTGATCCGGGCAATTTGCAACGTCGTCACCAGCGAGTTGGAGGCGTCTTTCATGACGTCGACCAGCACGCCGAAACGGAGAGCCGTCGGGAGTGAGTACGTTTCATTGATGAATTTGAGATCTTTGCCGATATTTGTCAGCGACACGCCCAGATGGCTCTGGAGGATTGGGATGTCGTAGAGCGTCCCGATATCGAATGCGAAGGTGGAAGTACCGATCTCCCTGTCGAAGAGGTACGACTGGATGATCTTTCCATTGATGCCGACCTTGAACTGTTCGGTAACCTGACGGGCAAATGCCACGCTGAACGCGTAGTCGCTGGCGCGGAACGATCTGCCGGTGCCTTCGGGATACTGAGGCGTGGTTTCCTGGATGTCATCGGTCGTAAGGAGGATGAAACTCACGCCGATCGCGCCGAGACCGGGAACATTCTTCACGACCCCGGCGAACGAGTGCTGGATGCTGGCAAGCCATGCGGTGTAGGTTGCTCCGAAGCCGTAATCTCCCACCACCATGATCCCCGCCGGGTTATACGCCATTGAGCTGACTCCCTCGGCAACCGCGACCTGTGCTCCCCCCATCCCGATCGCGCGGGCGCTGGTGCCGATCTTCAGGAATTGACCCGAGACGGTCCCCGAGCGGTCACCCGCACGCATTATCGCCACCGGTCCCACGA
>DASQAZ010000101.1:0-18810 GCA_035635475.1 Bacteroidota bacterium
GTATCCCGGGCCGTTGGCGAGCGTGGTTGTCGCGACATAGCCTCCGGAGTACCGGAACGCGTTCGCCGACGTGGCGGTCGGGAAGAGGAACGCCTTGGCGTAGCTGGGCGGAGTCTCACCCACAGAGACCATGTTCCACCCATCCAGCGCAGCCGTCGTGTAGACGACAGGATAGTAATTGACGCAGAGTCTGTTATGGAGATGAGTCTCCGTGGGGAATCCGTCTTTATTATAATAATTGAACGGTGTAATCGGCCCCGCGTGGGTGAGAGAGTCGGATTGCATTCCGGTGAGATTTATCGTGTCGAGGCCGTTGGTGCCAATGTCATCGATTTGAAATTGGATCACCCCGCTCGACCGGTCGAGGACCACGCGGAAGATATCCACGTCTGGCTGTGCATTGTTGGTGAAAAACGCACCGGCTGAATCCCACTCTACGACGAACTTTCCCGGATAAGCGCTCGTGCTGTATCGAATGTGACCGAACGTTGCAAGTGGAGAATCCTGCTTGACAATGAAGTCCGCCCAATAGGGGGCGATGAAATTCTTGGGCATGAGTCCCTGACCCGCAGTATCGCCCCGGCTGTGATGCTGTCTCTGCGGAAAGTCGAAGCCGTCCGTGGCAAAT
Source organism: Bacteroidota bacterium (assembly GCA_035635475.1). GTDB lineage: Bacteria > Bacteroidota > Ignavibacteria > UBA10030 > SZUA-254 > VBOC01. Next base: position 629 of record DASQAZ010000101.1, read on the forward strand.
CCGTTGGCGTTTACGTCGATTGTGTCAAGAGCCGTCTTCGAGAGGGCGATCGCGCCGTCGACGCTGACCCAGGCATAGTTTACCGTATCGCCGTAATAAACGAAGGGGCCTCCGAGCGAGAAAGGCCCTGCAGTGCCGTCGTCGCCCGCGTGCGTGCCGGAACCGGCGGATGGCGGAAGGAACCATCGCGAAGTATCGATGGAAGTCCCGGTCCCGTTGATATTCAACGTCGTGCAATTGGACAGAGTGTCGACGCGATAGTACGCGCTGTTCAGATCGATCACACGGTATGTCGCCGTCACCGATGAGTCCGAGAGACCCAATGAATCTGTTGCGACGACACGGTACCGGACCGACGAGCCTTTGGCTTCACCAGGGAGCTGCGCTTCCCACCTGTCGAAGCCGATATTGGCCATCGGCGTTGATTGGAAGGACGAGCCGTTAACGCTGTAGCGCAGGAGTGCCGATTTTACTCCGGCCTTCGCCGGGTTAGACGGGTCGCAGTCCGCCAAGTCCGCACCGACAGTCTGGGCGGCCGTCGAGGTAGTATTACCGATCTTGTCGACAGAACCGACGGTCGGGGGAAGGTTGGATGTCGCCGTCATCACGTACCAAAAAAGAAGATTAAAGTCACCTCGTGCCACCCAACCTTTACAGACAAATCCCGTCTGAAAGGTTACGACATTCTCGTAGTACTTCCAGTTGTGAGTGTGAATCCGGTCGGTATCACCCGAAGCGCCAAAGTTCGTGTTCCGGCCGCTTTGCCCCGAGCATATCTCGCCGGGCTGACCGTTGATTCTGAAAGTGATAAAGAACGGATCCCCTACGCCGAGGGTTATGACTTCGGGAAGTGTGCTCATCGCAACCGAGTTGATCTTGTTCACGTGAGCGGTCACCGGAAATCCTGAGAATCCCCAGATTTCATGACCCACCGGCGGGTACGAAGGGCCCGGCCCGCTCGCAACGGTGGACTGCCAAGTAGTATCGGTCGCGTCTTCGGGGAAGGCGGCAATCCCGTCTTCCGTCTCGTTGGTATTGATGTAATATCCCCAACAGGTGCTGCTCGAAGGAGGTGGGTATCCGTCATATCCGGGCCCGTGCCCATCATGAATGTTCGAGTGGAACATCCGGAGATAGAGCAGCGAATCCTGTGCGCAAACATCGCCTCCCATGTACCAGAAAACCGAATCCACCGTCCCACTCGCGGGAGCGGTAAACCACTCCGCCATGATGTCTTTATGGAAACCAATGTTCCCGGTGGTGAGCGGGTATCGATCGAGTGAGAACCCGAACGTAGCCTTCGAGCTGCATCCCTCAATGCCCTGAGGGAGAAATCCCGATTGCCTTGCGGCGTTGATTGCGCTCTGGCCTTTCTTCAAGGGGATCGCATCGCCGTAGGGGGTGACAAGATAACGCTGTTGGGAGAAGGCAAGCTGGGCGACAAGAACCAAAAGGGGTAGAAATAATTTCATGCCGATCCTTTCATGCGGTGAAAAACCCACCTCCCCGGCGCCCTGACTGAGAATGCCGTATTATCGGGCTTTTCCGGTTAAATGTCAATAGTTGATAGCAACGGAGGTGTCCGGAGCTCCGCGAAAAATCGCGCAAAATCCGAGCAGCGGGAGCTATGTCAGGCGGCTGATTATTGCTTCGGCCATCTCCATCGTACCGGCGGGATTCTGCGGATTCAGATCAAACGTGAGGTGTTTTCCCTCTTTTACGACTGCCGCGACGGCATGTTGAATCCTCCCGGCAAGTTCGGGATGCCCCAGGTGGCGGGTCATCATCGCGGCGGCGAGTATCAGCGCGCCGGGGTTTGCGATGTTTTTTCCCGCGATGTCCGGAGCGCTCCCGTGAACGGCCTCAAACATGGACACGGTTGCGCCGATGTTTGCGCCCGGAGCCAGGCCGAGACCGCCGACCAGGCCCGAGCAAAGGTCTGAAAGGATGTCGCCGAACAGGTTTGTCGTCACGATCACATCGAACTGGCGGGGATTCATAACGAGCTGCATGCACATATTGTCGACGATCTTGTCCTCGGTCGTAATCTCCGGGAAGCCGGCGCCGATCGCCCTTCCGACATCAAGGAATAAACCTCCGGTGAACTTCAGGATATTCGCTTTGTGCACGATGGTGACTTTTTTCCGCCCCTCCTTCCTCGCGTATTCAAAGGCATACCGAAGGATCCGTTCCGAGCCGGAACGCGTGACGACTCCAATGGTTTCGGCGGCGCTCTTTGCGGGGTCGATGTAATGCTCGATGCCCGCATAGAACTCTTCCGTATTTTCGCGGAGGACGATCAGATCGATATCCTTCCAGCATGACTTCACGCCTTCGAAGGACTTCGCGGGCCGCAGGTTTACGTACAGGTCAAACTCTTTCCTGAGGGCCACGTTGACGCTCCGGAAGCCGGAACCTATCGGCGTCGTCAGTGGACCCTTGAGCGCGACCTTATTTCGCCCGATCGACTCGATCACCTGCGGAGGCAGGGGATCCTTGTACTTTTCCAGGGCTTTCGTCCCCGCCTCCTGGTATTCCCATTGGATCGGTACTCCGGCTGCCTCGAGAACCTTCACCGTCGCCGTGGTGATCTCGGGTCCGATTCCGTCCCCGGGTATGATCGTTACTGTGTGCATGCAATGCGGAAAAAATTCGCGAGATTAATCCGGGGGCTGCCCGGGATCAGGGCGATGAAAGCCGGATGAATGTACGAAAAAATCACCTATTGTGGACGAGCCGACGGTGGAGTTTTTTGAATTCCCGAAGGAGCGCCGGCGGGACTTTCCAGGCACGGCGATTGAACGAGTGCATGTCGTTCAGCAGTTCGAGAGTGTCGCGGCCGGTCGTCCGTGCGATCTCAGCGAGCCGCTTGTAATTATCCGTGGAGATTTCCGTACCGGGGAGGCGGAGGCGGAGCAAAACGTGCCCGATGAACTGCGTCAGGAATAAGCTTGAAGCCATGAGCGCATCGTGACGGCGCGGTTTCATGTACCGCACGGTGAGGCCCCGCTTCCCGAGATACCGCGAGACATGGCGAAGCCGCGCGCCGGAAATTCTCACGGGACAAAGTATAATCGTCTTCCCGCGCCAGGAGCGCGATGCGCTGTCGGGTCCGAAAAGCGGGTGAGTGCCGAGTACCGAAGTATGGCGGGGCAGGAGCGATCGCATCCAGCGGATGGGCTCCTCCTTTACCGAGCAGACGTCGCACACAAGCGTCCCCGGCCTGAGAAGTGGACCGAGCGTTCTGAGAGCTGCGCGAAGTCTATTAATAGGAACGGCGAGGACGATCACCTTCTTTCGCGCCGCTTCTTCAATGGAAACTCTGGTGACGCCTCTCTCGGTCCGGATTCGAAGCTCCGGATCGTGGATTGAGACGCGAAAGTCTTTTTTCAAGTAGCGGGATGCGAGTCGTCCGAATCGTCCATATCCGATGATCGCGAGCTCTTTCTTCATGCCCCCTTCTGGATGGAGCGGGCATGCTCAAAAACCGCATGGAAGATCTTGCGGACGAAGTCCGCGTCGAGATTGGCCTCGAGGGCGAGCGCCAGTCTTTTTTTTATAATGTCCCGCTCGCGCCCGGGATCCGGAATCGGGATCCGGCGGCTCTTCTTCCAGCGGCCGACTTCACGCACAAGCTCCTGGCGCTGGCCCAGCAGAAGCATCAGCATGTCGTCGATGAAATCGATCTCTTTGCGGATCGACCCGACCGAGGTCGCGCCCCTGAGAAGCGACTGCCGCGCAAGATGATCGGCGATCACGATGGCGATCATCGATTCTACAACAGGCACCACGCGCGGGCACAGGCAGGGATCGTGGCGCCCCTCGACCTTGATCGTGCGGTTTTTGCCTCTGACATCGACCGTCCGCTGGGCTTTCGGGATGGATGAAGGGGGTTTGACCGCAACCCGCACCACGATGTCCTCTCCGTTTGAGATGCCGCCGAGGATCCCGCCGGAGAAATTCGTACTGGTCCGGATGCGGCCGGTCTTCTTCTCTTTATAAAATTCATCGTTGTGTTCGCTCCCCTTCATCCGGGCTGCGGCGAATCCGGATCCGATTTCGACCCCCTTAATAGCCGGGATCGACATGAGCGCCTTCGCGAGATCCGCCTCCAGCTTGTCGAACACGGGGTCCCCGAGGCCCGCGGGACAGTTCTTCACGACCGCCTCGACAACGCCGCCGAGCGAGTCCCCCTGGGATTTCACTCGAAGGATTTTATCAATCATTTTCTTGGCCGCACGGGGATCGGGGCAGCGGACGCTATTCTTCTCGATATTTTCATAAACTATTTTCTTCGCGACAATTCCCCCGACCTCCTTCGTATAGCCGATGATTTCAATGCCTCTTTTCGCAAGTATCTGCTTGGCGACTGCGCCGGCGCCGACGCGCCCCGCCGTCTCTCTCCCCGACGAGCGGCCACCCCCGCGGTAGTCCTGAATCCCAAATTTCGACAGATACGTATAGCCGGCATGGCCCGGCCGGAAAAGGTCCTTGATTGAATCATACGCCTTCGGGTTTTGATCCTTGTTCCAGATGAGCAGACAGATCGGGGTCCCAAGCGACTTGCCTTCAAAAACTCCGCTCAGGATCTGGACCTGATCCGCCTCGCTCCTGGATGTTGTGACCGAGCTCTGGCCCGGCCGCCGGCGGTCGAGCTCCTTCTGAATTCCCGCCTCCGATATCGGGAGGTTCGGTTTGACGCCGTCGATCAGGACGCCGACCCCCTTGCCATGGCTCTCTCCGAACGTCGTGATTCGAAACAGACTCCCCAACGAATTCCCCGCCATCAATTACTCCTTTTCTTCGAGCTTGCTGAATTCCTCCCAGAAATTCGGAAACGATTTGCCGACGCACGATGGATTCGTGATGACCACGCCCTTGACGCGAAGGCCCGCGAGCGCGAAACTCATCGCGATACGGTGGTCGTTGTACGTCTCAATGGTCGCGCCCCGCAGAGGGTGCGGATGGATGGTCAACCCGTCTTCGTGCAGTTCAACCCCGGCGCCGAGCCGGGAGAGCTCCGCTGTTATGGCCTTGAGGCGATTCGTCTCCTTGTGCCGCAGGTGCGCGACGTTGAGAATCGAGGTGGGTCCTTCGGCGAACGCGGCGACTACCGCCAGGGTCGGGACGCTGTCGGGTATTTCGTTCATGTCTGCGTCGATCCCCCGAAGCTTGCCTCCGTGGAGCTCGATGGAGTCGTCATGTTTCGTGATACGGCATCCCATCTCGGAGAGCAGTCCGACAAAACGGATGTCGCCCTGGAGGGATTCCGGTGAAAGATTCGTAATCACGACATGCCCGCCTGAAATCGCCGCAGCGGCGAAGAAGTATGTCGCGGAAGATGCGTCGGCCTCGATCGTAAATTCATGGCCGATATATTTTTGCCTGTTGCTGACGCGGAACAGCGAGGACTCGATAACCTCGATCTCCGCGCCGAACGACCTCATGACATGAACCGACATGTCCACATAGGGAAGAGAGCTCAATCGGCCGATCACATGGAGCACGACGGGGCGCTTTGCGTACGGCGACGAAAGGAGGATCGAGGACACGAACTGGCTGCTGACCGAGGCATCGATGTCGATGCGGCCACCGGCAAACGTGCCGCCTTGAATCCGGACCGGAGGATATCCGTCACGGCTCGATGTCTTGATGCCGGCACTGTGCAGGGCATCCAGCAAATGCTGAATCGGGCGGCGCTGCATGTTCTCGTCGCCGGTTACGACGGTCTCGCCGTTCACGAGGCCGGCAAAGGTGGTCAGGTATCGCATCGCGGTCCCGGCGTTGCCCACGTAGATTTCATTCCGCGGAGGCTGCAATTCTCCCCCGCTTCCGTGCACTTCAAGACGGTCAGGGTGGTCGACGATCCGGACCCCGAATTCCTGAAGCGCCTTGACGAGATAGCGGGAGTCTTCGCTGCCCGAGGGATGCAGGAGCGTCGATACGCCATCGGCGAGCGCAGCAGCGATCAATGACCTGTTGGTGTAGCTCTTCGAAGGGGGGATCCGGATGTCGGCGTCGATGGGGCGAGCGGCGCGAATCGCCCTGGCGGTTTGGGCGCTCATGGGACGACTGTCAGAAAAAGGTGCGACTGGAGACGGGCCTGCGCATTAAACAGCTCCGTCCCGGGGATGATGCGGCATCCCGCTTCGCGCGACTGCCGAAGGAGCGGCGTGAGAGGCGGATTGTAAACCGCATCGAAGACCGTCATACCGCGCTTCAGAAAACGTCGCGGGATCAGCGTTTGCCGGGGGACCGACCGCATCCCGACGGGCGTGGCGTTCATGATGATGTCCGCGCCCAGGCTCGTGATATGCTCTAAAGCCGCCCAGGAGCAGCCGAACTTCAATGCAAGCGCGCGCGCTTTTTCTTCAGATCTTCCGACGATCGTCGTGGAGGCGCCGGCGGAAATCGCGGCGTAGGCCATCGTCCTGGCGGTCGCTCCTGTTCCCAGGACGATCGCCCGTTTTCCCCTCGGCTTCGCATGCTGCTCAAGAATCCTGCGGACGGCGGGTAAATCGGTGTTGTAACCGATGAGCCTGCGTTTTCGAACTACAACAGTGTTGACCGAGTTGAGAAGGGACGCCACGGGATCGATTTCATCAAGCAGGGGAATGATCGGCTTTTTGAACGGCATCGTGATACTGAGGCCTGCTATTTCGTCGCGAAAAGCGGAGAGGAAGGAATTCAGATCATCGACCAGAAAATTGACGTAGACCGCGTTCAGCGACTTCCGCGCGAAGATTGAATTATGGAACGCGACCCCGCCGCTATGAGAGACCGGGTTGCCAACGAGTCCAAAAATCTTCGTGTGTTTGTCCAAAGTATGAACTCGGTAAGTCTTTTTCAAGTCGGCCGCCGTCAACTGCCCGGAAGCGGTTGTTTTCTCCGCCGATAGCGCGGCGTAGGTGAGGGCATTGCCATATTTCGCGCCAAGGATCCGGCTTATCTGCCCCCGCTCATTCATGCAGAAAGCGGCGATTTGTCGCCCGTCTTTTCTTGCTCGCGTCAACAGCTCGAAGACTCGACCGTTATCGCAGATATCGTTTGCCGTTGTCACGAGTTTCAGGATGCCGCCCGGAGTGGCAGCGAGCCGCCGAAAGATGGGAAAGAGTTTCTTCGGTGTTTTGTCAGGATCGTGGTGCGAAACGATCAACCGGCCGGACGCGCCGGGCCGTAGTAACGAGCGGATGCGTGAGGCGCCCCACCGCATCTCGATGTCCACATATTCCGCCCCATGGCTCAGGGCAGACGAAAGAATGCGCACCTGTTCCCCCGCATTCCCGCCGAAGAGGCCCCCTTCGAGACGGTGCCGGTTCGTAATGATTACGCGCGGCCGGGGGTTGCGCAATAATCTCTCCATGTCGAGGTTCTTAATATGATCGACCCGAATTTCAACGAGCTCCCGCGAGTGCCGGAGAGAGTGCATTTGCGCAAGCGCTTCAGTCATCGACCGCGGCGCAATGGATACGACGATCTTCACCCCGGGCGCACCGATAAACCGGCCCGGTATAATGATCGGGCCCGGGATGGCGACAGCCGGACGCCGGTGACTCCTTTTCCGATTTTCTCGAGGAGCGTATACTCGACGACTCCCCCCCGGGCTTTCTTATCAAGGCGAGTAAGGGAAAAGAGCCGGTTTATATCAAATCGTGCGGGAATTTCGGTCGGCAGGCCGAAGCGGCCGAGCAATCGCTCCAGCCGGACGACCTCATGCTGCGGGATCATGCCGAGGCTGGCCGAGATTCTTGCTTCGGCGACCATTCCCCTGGCGACCGCCTCGCCATGAGAGATGCGGTAACGGGAAAGAGATTCCAATGCGTGACCTATTGTATGACCGAAGTTCAGAATCCGCCTCCGATCGGCTTCCCGTTCATCCTGCTCGACGACGCTCTTTTTCAGGAGGCAACAACGCTGTATCATGTTCAGAACCAATTGGCTTTCCCGGGTGGCGCCCGTCGATGGGATAGATTCCAGCAGAGAGAAAAACTTCCGATCAAGGATCGAGGCATACTTGACGATTTCTGCGATTCCGTTCCGGATTTCTCGCGGGGGAAGCGTCTGGAGAAATGCGCTGTCGATGTAGACCCGTGAAGGCTGATAAAAAGATCCGAGAAGATTTTTCCCCAGCGGATGATCGACTGCAACCTTACCTCCGACGCTGCTGTCGACCTGGGCAAGCAGGGTCGTCGGGATCTGAACGTACGAGACCCCCCGAAAAAGCGTCGCTGCGACAAAGCCGGCGAGATCGCCGACCATTCCCCCTCCCAGGGCAATGATCAGGGAGTCTCTCCCCGCACCGGCGGCCAGGAGAAGATTTTCGAGCCGCGCCTTCATCGTGCGGCTCTTGCTCTTTTCGCCGGCAGGAACGACAAGAATCTCAGTCCGTTTCCCACGCACCCTCAAGCTCCGGCCGACTGCCCGGGCGTAGTGCCGGGCTACATTTGAATCGGTTATGACGAAGACCTTCCCGCCGCCAGACTTCCGGACGATGTCTTCGATCGCCTCGGGCAGGGGGATGCCGACGAGTACGTCGTATGAATCGTCCGCCTGACGCCGCAGGTCGATATGGATCCTGGCCGGCTTCAACGGTCGAGCGCTCGCCGGAACGACTTCGTGAACCTTCGGGCTCTATCGAGCCCCTTGCCGGATCCGTTCCGCAATGCCTTGATCAAAGCGCTCCCGATCACCACTCCGTCGCTCAACCGGGCGATACGGCTTGCATCTTCCGGCGTGGAAATTCCAAATCCTACGAGGAGAGGGTTTTTCTTCACCGAAGCTCTGGCCCGCTGAAGGAACTCCAGGGCATGCTCTGCTATTTGCCTCCGCTCGCCCGTTACTCCGGTGATCGAAACACAATAGAGAAAGCCCGTCGATATCTCGTCCAGCCGGGCAAGCCGGCGCGGAGTCGTGGTGGGGGCCGCCAGAAAAATTGCCGCGAGAGACATTTTTTCCGCAGTGCGAACGTAGACCTCGCTCTCCTCGGGTGGGAGGTCGGCGATAATGGTCCCGTCGACGCCGATATCGGAGCACCGGGCGAGAAACTTTGTGAGTCCATAGGCATAGATCGGGTTCGCGTAGCCCATGAGCACGAGTGGGACGCCGCTCCGCGCCCTGATCTGGCGGGAGAATTCGAGCGTTTTTCTGAGGGTTACGCCGTTACGCAGCGCTACTTCTGAACTGTGCTGGATCGTGGGTCCGTCGGCAACGGGGTCTGAGAATGGGATCCCGAGCTCGATGACATCCGCCCCCGACTCTGCCAGCTCGAGGACGAGCGGAACGGTTTCGCGAATGGACGGATATCCCGCGGTGACAAAGAGCGATAACGCTTTTCGTCCGCCGCGCTGAATCTCCTGCAAGCGGTGCTGCAATCTCATGGGGTGTTTTTTCTTCGGTGGCGGCGAGCCCGGGCGCTTCGTGCAGGGGTTTCGGCCGGACCGGTCCCGGGACCGATTCCCCGAGTTATAGCCGGAAGGTCCTTTTCACCCCTTCCCGAGAGGTTCACGACGACGATTTCGTCCCCCGACGTTTCAGGCATCAGCGTCTCGAGATACGCAAGGGCATGGGCAGACTCCAGCGCGGGGAGAATCCCCTCGAGCCGGGTGAGCTCGAGCGCGGCGTCCAAGGCCTGCCGGTCGGTAACGGAAACATACGAGACGCGGCCCGAATCTTTGAGATAACTGTGCTCGGGGCCTACCCCGGGATAATCCAACCCCGCGGAAATCGAATGGGCAGGCTTGATCTGCCCGTCCTCGTCCTGCAAGACATAGCTGTACGAGCCGTGGAGCACTCCCGGCTTCCCTGCGGTCAAAGTGGCCGCGTGGTGTCCGCTCTTGAGCCCGAGGCCCGCCGCTTCCACGCCGATCATTCTTACATCGTCCGTCATAAAATCGTAAAACAGGCCGATGGAATTGCTGCCTCCGCCGACGCAGGCGAGCAGATAGTCCGGAAGGCGGTTCTCGCGCTCTATTATTTGCCGCTTTGTCTCTCTGCCGATGACTTTCTGGAAGTCTCTCACGATCACCGGGTAGGGGTGCGGCCCGACCACAGACCCGATGACATAAAATGTATCCCGGACATTCGTCACCCAGTCCCGCAGCGCTTCATTCGTCGCGTCCTTCAGCGTCCGGGTCCCCGACGTCACCGGCACAACCCCGGCGCCAAGGAGCCGCATGCGTGTCACATTGATTTCCTGCCGCGCCATATCTTCGCTGCCCATATAGACGATGCAGGTCAGGCCCATCATCGCCGCGATTGTCGCCGTTGCGACGCCGTGCTGGCCCGCACCGGTCTCGGCGATAATTCTCGACTTTCCCAGATGCCGCGCAAGCAGGATCTGACCGATCGTGTTATTGATCTTGTGCGCCCCCGTGTGACAGAGATCCTCGCGCTTGAGGTAGATTTTGGCAGCGCCGTATTTTTTCGTCAGCCGGCTCGCTTCGTAGAGCGGGGTGGGCCGGCCGGCATAATTGGTCAGGAGCGACGCAAGCTCGGCCTGGAAATTCTGATCGCGGCTGAGGGACTGGTAGGCATTCTCGAGATCGACCAGGGCCCCAATGAGCGTCTCGGGGACAAACCGCCCGCCGAAGATGCCGAAATGACCCCGTTCGTCGGGAACCTGGATCCCGGTGGTCATCGGGCGACCCCGGCGTTTTGGAACGCGCGGGTGAGGGTGCGGTCCATAATCGGGGCCAGTTGCCCGAGCTTCTCGAGCAGTTGAGCGAACCTGGACGGTTTGAGCGACTGGTACCCGTCGGAGAGCGCCATCGCAGGATCCTGGTGGACTTCGATAATCAGCCCGTCGGCTCCCGCTGCTATTGCGGCGAGCGACATGGGGGTGACTCCGTCCCAGACACCGATCCCATGGCTGGGGTCGACGATGATAGGAAGGTGCGAGAGCTTCTTGATTATTGGAATAGAATTAAGATCAAGCGTGTTCCTCGTCGCAGTCTCGAACGTCCTGATGCCCCGTTCGCAGAGAATGACATTGTAATTCCCCCCGCTCAGGATATACTCCGCCGACATGAGGAGCTCTTCGATGGTAGCGGCAAATCCCCGCTTGAGCAGCACCGGTTTTCGCACCGAGCCGAGGGCCTCGAGGAGAGAGTAGTTATGCATGTTGCGCGCGCCGACCTGAAGGATGTCGGCGCATTCGGCGACCGCAGCGAGGGTGGCCGTATCTTTCACCTCGGTGACGATCCGTAGCCCGGTGGCATCCCTTGCCTCCTTGAGATAGATAAGCGCTTCGTCCTTCAACCCCTGGAACGAGTACGGGGATGTTCTCGGCTTGTAAGCCCCGCCCCTCAGAAATCGTACTCCCAGATTTTTCAGCGTGAAGGCCAGGTCGATGATCTGGTCGCGGCTCTCGACCGAACAGGGGCCGGCGATGACGGTCAGCTCCCTGCCCCCGATCCGGCTGCCGTCGATCTGAATGACGGAGTTTTCGGCCTTGACGTCGCGGCTGACGAGTTTGAACGGCTTTGTTACCGGAATCGCCTCGAGGACCCCGGGAAGATTCAGGAAGAGTTCGGGGTCGACCTTCCCCTTGTTGCCGGTCACGCCGATCGCCAGGCGCTCCTCGCCCGGAATCTCATGAGGCGCGAAGCCGAGCGTTCGGATTTTTTCCTTCACGCGTTCAACATCGGAACGCGGCGCGTTTAATTTCATTACGATGAGCATGGCGATTCCAATCTGGTCATTGATTAGTCGAGGTCTGCAATCTTCTCAAACAGGGCTGTCACTTTTCTGCGGTCTTTCTTCCCGGGTGATTGCTCGACGCCGCTATTGACGTCGATCGCATACGGCCGCACGGATCTGACGATTGCGACGACATTCGCGGCATTCAATCCTCCCGCCACGATCAGGGGATGGTGACGCCGGAGTTGCATCGCCATCTGGAGATCGGGCGTAACCCCGGAACCTCCGTACATTTCATTTTTGGTGCCGTCGATCATGGCGGCCGAGATCGAAAATTCCTTCACGCGATCGATGTCGCGCGGAGTCCGGAACACCTTGACGACGCTGACGGAATATCCGAGGCAATCGGGGGGCTCTTCGTCCCCGCTCAATTGGATGACCCGGATCCCGGTTTCGCGAATGACCGATGCGATGAAATCTCTGGATGCATTCACAAAGACCCCCACCGGGGTTACAAAAGGCGGAAGTGCCCGGATGATTTCCGCCGCGGCCGAGGGCTCGATCGTGCGGGGGCTTTTGTCATAAAAAATAAACCCGAGGGCGTCGGCTCCGGCCTGGGCGCAGTACAGTGCGTCGGCGGCGCTCGTCATGCCGCAGATTTTAATCAGCGGCCGCATGCTTCAATCCGGCGAGCAATTCCCGGAGCGCTTCTCCGGGAGAAGGCGATTTCAGCAAGGTTGTTCCAATAAGCGCCGCCCGGATGCCGCCGGCCAGGAGTTTTTTTAGATCATCCGAATCCCGGATGCCGCTCTCGCTTACAATCGTTATCTCCGGCACGGAAGCGAGCTGCCGGGCGATCGTGAACGTGCGATCTAAATCGACGGCGAACGTCCTCAGGTCGCGGTTATTCACGCCGACGAGCAGCATCCGGTCAGGATCCAGAAGTTTCAGTTCTCCCGCTTCATGCAACTCCACCAGGGATTCAAGACCGAGCTCCCGGGCGGCGTCATGGAGTTCGGAAAGATGGCTTCTATCAAGAATGCCCGCTATGATCAGTACCGCGTCGGCGCCATACGCCTTGGCTTCGTGCAACTGGTATTCGTCGATGATAAAGTCTTTTCGCAAAAGCGGTATGGACGTAACGTTCCGCACGGACTTGAGGTCAGCCAATGATCCGGAAAAAAACCGCTCGTCGGTCAGCACTGAAACAGCAGCGGCCCCGTTTTCTGAATATTCACGGGCAACTTCGGCCGGGTCGAGCTTGTGCCGGAGGATTCCCGCCGCCGGCGAGGCCCGCTTTATCTCCGCGATGATCGCCATTCCCCCGGACCGCCGGAGCGCGTGGCGCAGGGATACGACTGTCCGTCCGTAGAACTCCAGATCGGCGAGGCCGGAGACGCGCACTTTTTGCTTCCGTCCGGCGATTTCTTCCCGCTTATGTTCGACGATGGTCTCGAGAATGTTCATTGGGTCGTATACGTCCGGAGGTCTTCGAGTTTCCGGAGCGCTCTCCCCGAATCAATCGATTCTTCGGCGAAGTGCACGCCCTCCTGAACCGTGCGAACCTTTTCGGCCGCCAGGAGGGCGAGCGAGGCGTTCGCCAGGACGATGTCGCGCCGCGGACTCTTGTCGCCCTTCAGAATGCTTACGGCGATGGCCGCATTGGTCTCCGCCGAACCGCCGCGGATGGATTCTCTCTTGACTTCCGGCAGCCCGAACAGGTTTGGTTTTAGATAGACCTTGCCGCTAAACAGGCGGCTCTTGATTTCATAGACCGTCGTTGTTGCTTCGAGGGAAACCTCGTCCAGTCCGTCTCTCGAATGAATGACCAGCACCTTGAGCGCGTCGAGGTTCGAGTAGACGCCAGCCATCTTTTGCGCGGCCTGCGGGCTGAATGCGCCGACGAGCTGCCGGCGTACCCCCGCCGGATTCGTCATCGGGCCGAGGAGGTTAAACAGCGTTTTCACGCCGAGCTCGGCCCGCGCCCTGGCCGCGTATTTCATGGCCGGATGGAAGAGCGGCGCAAACAGGAAACCGATTCCTATTTTGTTGATGCATGCGCCGGCCCGTTCGGCGGGGAACTCGATGTTCACTCCGAGGGCTTTGAGGACGTCGGCGCTTCCGCAGGCGCTCGACATCGATCGGTTCCCGTGCTTTGCGACCGTCACGCCTGCGCCGGCGACAACGAACGAGGCGACGGTGGAGATATTGAACGTGCCCGATCCGTCTCCCCCCGTGCCGCACATATCGATTGCATCGGGGTCGTCGATCCGGACCCCGAGGCATTTTTCCCGCATGACTTCGACGAAGCCGAGAAGCTCCTGCTGCTGCTCTCCTTTCAATTTTAAAGCCATGAGAAGCCCCGCGATCTGCGCGTCGGTGGCCTGCCCGTCCATGATTGTTCGCATCGCCGCTGCCGCCTCCTCACGGGTGAGGTGCTGGCGCTCGGCGGCTTTTTGTATGAATTCCTTCATGCCACACCTATTGGCGCATGTTCATCCAGTTCGCGATAATCGTGCAGCCCGCGGTCGTGAGCACCGATTCGGGGTGGAACTGGATCCCCTCGATCGGATATTCCTTGTGCCTTATGCCCATGATGACACCTTCTTCGGTCGCAGATGTGATTACCAACTCCGGGGGGAGTGACTCCCTGTTTATAATAAGGGAGTGGTACCGCGTGGCAAGGAACGGGTCTGGGACGGCTTTATAGAGCGCGCTGCCGTCGTGGCTTATCTTCGATGTCTTGCCGTGCATGAGCCGGGGGGCGTGCGCGATCAGTCCTCCGAATGCGTACCCGATCGCCTGATGGCCGAGGCAGACACCGAGAATCGGTGTAACCGCTCCCAGCCTGCGAACGAGTTCGACGCAGACGCCCGCATTCTCCGGGCGTCCGGGCCCGGGGGAGATGACAATCCGGTCGGGCTTCAATATCCTAATCTCTTCGATCGTGGCCGCATCGTTCCTTAGCACCCGCAACTCTTTCGTGTGCTGCCCCACGAGCTGGACCAGGTTGTACGTGAACGAGTCATAGTTGTCGATGATCAGAATCAAGCGGCCATTTCCTCTGCCATTCGAAGCGCCTCCACCAGCGCGCGGGCCTTGTTCGTCGTTTCTTCGAATTCGGCGACCGGGTTTGAATCGGCCACGATGCCCGCCCCCGCCTGGAGGTACATCCGGCCGTTCAGGGCGAACATCGTGCGGATTGCGATGCACATGTCCATGTTTCCCGAAAAATCGAAGTATCCGACGCCCCCCGCATAGATTGCGCGCCGGGTTGTCTCAAGCTCGTCGATGATTTCCATCGCGCGGATTTTAGGCGCCCCCGAAACCGTGCCCGCCGGGAAGGCCGCCTTCAACACGTCGACGCACGACTTGCCGGGCATGACGACGCCGGTGACGCGCGAGGCGAGGTGCATGACATGGGAGTAGCGGACGACGGTCATGAGCTGATCGACCTTCACAGTCCCGATCTCGCAGACGCGTCCCAGGTCGTTCCGCCCCAGATCGACCAGCATGATATGCTCGGCCCGTTCCTTTTCGTCGGCGAGCAACTCCCGTTCGAGGCCCGCGTCTTCGGCTTCCGTATTGCCGCGCCGGCGGGTGCCCGCGATCGGGTAAACCTCTGCAGTTCCGTTCTCCATCCGGACGAGAATTTCCGGGGATGATCCGATGACCTTGAAGCCGTTGTAATCGAGATAGTAGAGATAGGGGGAAGGGTTGATGACGCGCAGCGCCCGGTAGGCGTTGAAGGCATCCCCTTCGATGGGCGTCGTAAACCTCCGCGAGAGTACGACCTGGAAGATATCGCCGTCCGTGATATACTGTTTTGCCTTTTTCACAACGGAAACAAAACCGTCACGGCCTGTCTCCTCGACGAGCCGGCCGGTGTGGGCATGAAATTTCTGGATGCGCGGCGTTTTTTGTAAAAGCGACTCGAGGCGGCGGATTTCCTCCTGCGCGCGCTCATAGAGCCCGCGAAGACCGGTTTGACCGTCGACAAGCACGTTGACGATTGTGACGATTTCGTGCCGGTGGTGGTCGAAGACGATAATCGATGTAAAGAGGCAGAGAATGCTGTCGTCCAGGCCCGCTTCGTTCGTAACGGTGGACGGAATTTTCTCGATGAACCGGACGGCGTCGTAGCCGATAAACCCGACAAGCCCGCCCCGGAAGCGGGGGAGGGAAGGCAGGTGGGGTTGACGGTAGCGGCCCACGAAATTGTCAACGATGTCAAAGAAGTTTTCGCTTGAATCCCTTGCCACCGGAGTCGGGCCGGGTTGCCTGAATTCCTGGATGGTCGTTATCCCGTTTCTGCACTTCAGGATGGCGATCGGGTCGCGCCCGATAAACGAATAGCGGGCGACGAGCTCTCCGCCCTCGACGCTTTCAAATAAGAACGAAGAAGCGCTCCCTTCCCTCAAACGCAAATAGGCCGAGACCGGCGTCAGCATGTCGGCAAGCGTCCGCTTGCTGATGGGTATGACATTATACGACGCGGCAAACTCTTTAAACTCTTCGAAGGTCATCGGAGCCTCTTAATACACGAAAGCCCTTCCTGGCGTTCCAAGAAGGGCTTCTTACATTGTCGATTTATTGTTGCGTTATGCCGTTCCCGTCCCACCAGGTACTGAAAATACCGGAAACCAATACCAATAGCGAACGGCGAATTGAGTGGGAGCCGGGATTTTATCCATGGCTAAGGATACGAAGAATCCGTGAATTTGTCAAGTGGAAAATGAGTCCCGCTCTCTGGAAGGGTTTCGTCGAGAAGCCGCCGTGCGCGTTTCAGCTCCCGCCTGCGCGCACCGTCTTCCACTATATAGTAAAGCGCCGGGAGAGCGATCAACGTCAACAGGAGGGCCGATCCGAGCCCCCCGACGATAACCGTCGCGAGCGGGCGCTGCACGTCGGATCCAATGCCTGTGGCCAGGGCCGCGGGTATGAGCCCAAGGAGCGCGACAAGCATCATCATCAGGATGGGGCGGAGCTGCGTCCGCGCCCCCCTGCGTATTGCCTCTTCGAGGCCCACGCCTTTTTCGATCCGGATGAGGTTGATATGCGAAATCAGGAGCACTCCGCTCATGACGGCAACGCCGAAGAGCGAAACAAACCCCACGCCCGCGCTGACATTGAAATTCATACCCCGGATCATCAGCGCAGCGACGCCCCCGACCATGGCAAACGGCACGTTGGCGAGCACGATGGCGGCATACTTCACGTCTTTAAAAAGCAGGAACAGCATGACGAAGATGACCGCCACGGTGATCGGGATGACCAGAATGAGCCGCTTGCGGGCGCGCTCAAGGTTCTCGAACTGTCCGCCCCATTCGACGGAAAAACCGTGCGGCAAGTGGACTGCTTCCGCCACCTTCTCCTGTGCTTCGGCGACGAATCCCCCTTGATCCCTGCCGCGGATGTTCGTCCGCACAGAGACCTGTCGCCGTCCATCTTGCCGCGCGATAATCGTGGCACCGTCCTCAATGGTTATTGAAGCAAGCTGTGTCAACGGGATTCGCTGACCGCCGGGAGCGGTGGCCAGGATGTTGCCGATGTCGGTTACGGTGGACCGCATCGATTCCGGATACCGCATGACGATGTCGAACCGCCTCTCTCCCTCGTACAGAGAGCCCAGGGGTTTCCCGCCGATTGCCATCTCGATGACATCCTGCACGTCCTTCACATTGATACCGTACCGGGCCGCGGCCTGACGGTCGATTCGAATCGAGAGCTGTGCCTGATTCCCCTCCTGCTCGAGACCGTATTCGCTCGCCCCGCGAAAATTCCTTATAATCCTGAGAACCGTGTCGGCCGCCGACCGCGCGAGAGTCATATCGTCGCCGTTGATGAGGATCGCAAGATCCGCCACCGATCCCGTGACCGCCTCGGTGACATTGTCGAGGATCGGCTGCGAGAAGCTGATGACCGCGCCGGGGACGTGCGATTCAAGCCGGCTCTTGATATCAACAAGGAGGTCGGACTTGTGCTTGCCCGATCGCCATGTATCGTAGGGCTTCAAGCCGACCAGGAGCTCGAGGCGGTTCGGCCCGTAGGGATCGGTGCCGTCGTCGTTGCGGCCGAGCTGTGAGATTACGGTGGAAACTTCGGGCGATTCGGCGATCAGCCGCCGCACGACCGGCGCGATCTTTGACGCTTCGCCGATAGAGATGCCCGCCGGCAGGATGCAGCGCAGATTGAACGATCCCTCATCCAGCTCCGGCAGGTATTCCGTCCCCAGGTGCGCCGCGAGGCCGAGCGTGCCCAGGACGAGGGCGACCGATCCTCCTACGATCACGAGCCTGCGGCGGAGAATGAGATCCAGCAACCGATCGTAGGAGGACCGCATGCGGCGAAGGATGGGGTTTTCCCTGTTGATGGGGTGTTTCCGCAGCACGAAGGACAGCATGACGGGGACCAACGTGAGGGCGAGGATCATCGATCCGGTAATGGCGTACGCGATCGTGTAGGCCATCGGGGAGAAGAGTTTGCCTTCCACCCGCTGCAGCGCGAAAAGCGGGAGATATGCAAGGATTATAATTGTAATCGCG
>DASQAZ010000102.1:0-9158 GCA_035635475.1 Bacteroidota bacterium
AACGGAATGGTCGACGGGTTCACAGCGGCAGGGATCGCGGCAGGCAAGATCGGCATCGGTATCGATTTCTACGCCTATGTCTGGAGCGGAGGGAGCGGGACCCCGGCCGGCGGAGCAACGGAACCGCGTCAGAGCTGGTCAAGCGCTCCGTCCGTACAGTCGAACCTTCCCTATTCCTCGATGATGCAGACCTATTATCAGCCCCAGTATGTCCGCTGGGACGCCAGCGCACAGGCTGCGTATCTCGACATCGACAACGCCGGCTCAGCCAATGACAAGTTTATTTCCTACGACGACGAGACGACGTGTCAGAAAAAGGTACAGTATACCAGGGATAAGGGGATAGGCGGAGTGATCATCTGGGAGCTTGGCGGAGGATATCTGCCCGCGAGCTTTCCCAATCGCGACCGCCTGCTCCAGGCCGTAAAGCAGGCCCTCGGCGGAGGAGGAACCCCCGCGATCCCCGCTGCCCCCGTATTGGCCTCTCCGGCAGACGGTGCAACGGGCATTGCAACAAGTCCCACGTTATCGTGGAATGCCTCCTCAGGCGCCGCCTCCTACCGGCTCCAGGTCTCGGCAAGTTCTGCGTTTACGACCACTGTCATTGATCAAAGCGCCCTCTCGGCAAAGTCCAGTGCAATCTCAGGCCTCGTGGCCTCCACGGCCTACTACTGGCGTGTGAACGCATCGAACTCATCGGGCACAAGCGCCTGGTCTGCTGTCTCAAGCTTTACGACTGTGACGAGTCCGCCGCCTGTACCCGCCGCGCCGGTCCTGGCCTCTCCCGCAAACGGCGCCACAGGCGTTGCAGCGCATCCCGCGCTCGCCTGGGACGCATCTTCCGGAGCCGCCTCCTACCGGCTGCAAGTCTCGCCCAGCTCCTCTTTCTCGACGACCGTCGCGGATCAGAGCGGTATCACCGCGACATCCTGCCCGCTCACGGGCCTCCAGACTTCCACGATCTACTACTGGCGTGTGAACGCGACCAACTCGGCAGGCACAAGCGCATGGTCTGGTGCATCAGGTTTCACGACCATAACCACCCCCCCTCCGACGTCATCCGATCTCTGGGTGTCGCAGGACAGGTTGCTTGCTCCGTGGATTGATGCTTCGTGGGCTGCGACCGTGGACTATTCCAATGCTGAACAGCACTACGACGGCACGGCATCCATCAAGGTCGTCCAGAATAGCTGGGGGGGCTTGAGCGTGCACGACGGAAATTGGGGAGCCCCGGTCAATATTAATTGCTCGGCCTATAAAAGCCTCGATTTCGCAGTCTATACTCCGATGAGCGGTGTTTCACTCTCCGTCCGGCTGGAAAATGATCTGGGTTCCGCGTTCCCGGGTGTGAGTCACGGATCGGTACCCGCCAATCAATGGATTGCTATTTCGATTCCCATGAGCCAGTTGAATCCGGCCGGCCAGCCTATCCACCGCGTGGATATCATGGAAGGCAGCGGCTCTTCGAAAACATTCTTCATCGATGATATCCGCTTCGTGGGTTCGGGCGGACCGCAGTTGCCCCCTTCCCCGGTCTTGAGCTCGCCGGCAAACGGATCCAGCGGCGTCGCAACGAATCCTACATTATCATGGAATGCCTCATCCGGTGCGGCGACCTACCGTCTCCAGGTCTCGGCGAGCTCCGCATTCTCGACAACCGCGGTCGATCAGAGCGGCATCTCTGCGACGTCGAGTGCGGTGAGCGGCCTCCTGAACTCGACAACGTATTACTGGCGCGTGTGCGCGGCGAATTCTGCCGGCGCGGGCAATTGGTCGAATACAAGCTCGTTCTCGACGACTGCGGCTTTACCGCAGGTCCTCGCGGCTCCCGCGCTCTACTCACCGTGGAATTACGCGACGACGACCGGCGCGACTCAAAAGCTCGTGTGGAAGCCCTCCGCGGGAGCTACATTGTACCGTGTTCAGGTTTCGATCAACCCGAATTTTTCCACTCTGTTTTGCGACCAGGCCGGAATCCCCAGTACGTCATTAAGCCTGGGGGGCTTCATCAACGGGACCGTCTACTACTGGAGGGTCAGCGCATCGAATGCCAGCGCAACGAGTCCCTGGTCAGGCATCTATCACTTCCTGGTAAGGACGAATGGGTCGGCGCTTCCCTCCGGCACCTCCATCCTCGATCAGGTCGAAAATATTGTGACGGAGTCGTACGGGCTTGCCCAGAATTTCCCCAACCCCTTTAATCCGACGACGACGATTGAATTCGATCTGCTGCAACCGGGGCACGCCACGCTGAAAATATACAACGCAGCGGGTGAGGAGGTGGCAACGCTGATCGAAGGGGATCTTCCGGCCGGCAGGTTCCAGGCCGTCTGGAACGCAAACGGGGTGCCGAGCGGCACCTATTTCTATCGGCTCATGGCGGGCGGATTCTCCCAGACCCGAAAGCTCGTCCTCATGAAATAGCGATTCGGATTCTAGGGACCGTGGACCAGGCGGTGTCGCGCGATGGCGAGGCACCGCCTTTTGATTTGAGTCCGCCCTCAGGCGGTCTCTCTGAAACGCTGCAGTTTATAGAGGAGAGCTCTCCTGCTAAGGCCCAGAAGTTTCGCTGCTTTCGACCGATTGTTCTGAACCGAAGCAAGAGTTTGAAGGATGATCGCTTTCTCCGCAGCCTGAAGAGTGGTTCCGAACGGGATGAAGATCGGCGATTGACTCCCCCGATGTCCGGTGATGCGCTCGGGCAGAAACTTTGGTTCGATGGTTTCATCGGGGCACATGACGATGGCGCGTTCGACGACATTCTTCAGCTCGCGGACGTTGCCGGCCCAATCGGCGCGCAACAGCAGCTCGATAGCCCCATCGGAGAACCGTTGCCGCGGTTTACCATATTGCCCGCTGAACATTTCGAGAAACTCCTCGACGAGTAAGGGAATGTCATCCCGCCGCTCCCGGAGCGGAGGAATGAAGATTTCAATGACGCTGAACCTGTAGTAGAGGTCCTCCCTCAAGTCGCCCGACTTCAGAGCCGCGGAGATATCTTCGTTGGTCGCGGCCAGTGTTCTCACATCGACGGTGATATCCTCGTCTCCCCCCAATCTGCGAAACGTCTTGAGCTCGATGGCGCGAAGTAATTTCACCTGCGTGTCGGGATGCATCTCGGCCAGCTCGTCAAAAAAGAGCGTGCCGCCGTCGGCAAGCTCGAAACATCCCGCCTTCTTTGGAAGGGCCCCGGTGAACGCTCCCCGCACGTGTCCAAAGAGCTCGTTCTCGATGACCTCTCTGGGGAAGGCCCCGCAATTGACGGCAATAAACGGCTTGCCGGCCCGTTCACTTTGCGCATGAATGAGCCTCGCGACGACCTCCTTCCCCGTGCCGCTTTCGCCGGTGATGAGGACTGCCGTGGGCGATTTCGCGACGAGAGAGATCGCAGACTGGATCTCCCGGATGGCGTGGCTCTCACCGACAAGTTTTGGCTCACGAGGGGGTGAAGCACGCCGAGGTTTCGCCCGCGTTAATACATCCGCTGCAATATCATTTGATTCCGGCTTCATTCAGTACTCTAAGATACTCTCGTCCCGGACCAATGACAATCCTGCGATTTGTGTAATTTTATTACTACCGCGATACAAGTAGAATCCCTGCGGAATGACATTAGGGAATTTGAGTGACCAGCTCCGGGGGGATTCCTTCAAAGGTGTTCAGCCCTTCAGTTCTGCGAGACCGCTCTCAAAGGCGTAACGGACGAGGCCTGCGGTGTCATGGATATCGAGCTTCTGCATCAGATTGTTACGGTGAGTGTTCACTGTATTAACGCTGAGAAAGAGTTTTCCGGCGATTTGGGGACTCGACAGTCCCTGGGCAATGTACTTCAGCACCTCGGTTTCGCGCCCCGTCAGCCGGGTCTTTGCCGCCACCGGCGGCTGTTTCTCCTCCTTCGCCTTCCGGATGAAACCGTCCACGATCAGTTTTGAAACTGTCGGGCTGAAGAAATTCTCCCCCGCCGCGACCGCACGCACGGCGGCGAATATTTCCCTTTTTTCCGCGCTTTTCAGGACGTAGCCATTCGCACCAGCCCGGATCATCTCGTAGACATAATCTTCATCCTCATGGATCGTCAGTATCAGCACACGGGTACTCGGGTCGTTTCTCTTTATGACGCGCGTCGCCTCGATGCCGTTTACTCTCGGCATCGTAATGTCGAGAAGCACGATGTCCGGCTTAACCTTTTCCGCCAGGCGGATCGCCTGCTCGCCGTCGGCGGCTTCACCAACGACTACAAAATCCGGTGAGCTTTTAAACAGCGCCCTCAGGCCGCTCCTTACGACGCCGTGGTCATCTGCGAAGAGTATCTTAATCTTTTCCATGGGCATGGTTTGATTCCAATGGGATTTCGACCCGGACTTTTGTGCCCTTTCCGGGCACCGATTCAATCCGGCATGTGCCGTTCAGAAGCTCGGCCCGCTCCTTCATGCTCAGCAGCCCGAGCTTGTACCCCCGAACGAAATCTGATCGGATCTTTTCAATCTCAAAGCCGCGCCCATTGTCCTCAATGTCGAGCCGGACGACGCCGTTCACGCGCATGAGCCGCATCGAAACCGTTTTTGCCTCGGCGTGCTTTGCAACGTTTGAAAGGCCCTCCTGGGCGATTCTGTAAAGGGTCAACTCGACGGGCGCTTCCAGGCGCTGCGGGGCGAGGGCCTTCATCTTGAAGTCAGTTCGGGTGTGGTTAATTTTCTCAAATTCTTCGCAGAGGAGGCGCAATGCGACATGCAAACCCATGTCGTCCAGCGTGCTGGGCCTGAGATGGGCGGCGATCCGGCGCACCTCCTGGATGTTCATGTTGATCTGTCGCTTGATCAACTGAAGCTTAGAATGAATTTTACGATCCTTCTCCGGTATTTCGCTCTCAAATGCGCCGATGTGAAGCTTGGTCGCACTGAGCCGCTGGCACACGTCGTCATGGAGCTCATGGGCGACTCGCCTTCGCTCGGCCTCCTGCGCTTCCAGAATTCGCTTGGGAATCTCCCGGAGCAGATCTTCCGACCTCCGGCGCTCGACGACTCTCCCGAGCTGGGTGCCGATTTGCGCCATGACATCCAGAAGCTGATCATCGGGTTTTTGCTGAAAATCCGAAAAAAATTCGAGCACCGCCACAACTTCCGACCCGACGAGAATCGGAAAGGCGAATCCGCTCCTGATTCCAACATCGGCGCATGCCTGTTGGCGGAGGAAATTTGAATCCGCCGCGAGATCGACAATGAAGGACGGTTCGCCGGTCGAGAAGACCCTGCCCGGAAGCCCGGTCCCTTTCGGCACCGAAACGGATTCAGTGGCATGACGGAATATCTCGAACCGCTCCGAATCGGCAAGGTGCCAAAGGGGGGTCGGAACCAATCGATCGGGGGATTCCTCGTCCACCGTGTACACGTGGCCGATCGGCCAGCCGGTGATCAAACAAACTTCTTCGAGGCATTGCCTGTACGCCTCCTCGATGCCGGAGGCCATGTTGGCCGCGACGGTGACGACGTTCAGCAGCTTGACGTAGGATGTTTCCTGATTCAGGGCGGATTCAACACGCTTGCGCTCTGATATCTCGGTTTCCAGCCGCCTGTTCACCGCGGCGAGCTCCACGGCGCGGCGGCTCAGGTCGAGGATCACCTCCTGAAATCCGCGATGGGTCATTTCATAAGGCGACAGGCTCTGGGCGAGGAAATCCGACCCGAGCTTGGCAATCTTGCTGCTCTCTCCGAGGGTCGAGGCCCCCAGGAGTGACCGGAGTAAAGCCTCCTCGTGAATCTGAGCGATATCGAGGCAGCCGAGCCCCGCTTGAACCGCCTGCCGGCCGATTTCGTAGGCAGACTGCAATGCCTGTTCCCCGGCGCCCTGAACATATGTCGCAAGGGTCTTGCCGTACCGCTCTGCAAGTCTTTGATATTGAGTGCTCATCGGTGTAGTCCCCGGTAGCGGAGTACGAGCACGAGGGCATCGTCCGTCCGCGTCCCGAACTGAGTGCAAATCCTGTCCGCCACCCGCTGCGGCTGATCGCGGTAATTGGACCTTTCGACAAACTCCTGGCGGATCCCGTCGGAAGCAAAGACCAGTAAATCGTTTTCCATAAGGCTTAGGCTGGCCGGGCGAAGCTCCGGCAAATTGTACCCAACCACCCCTCCCCACCCGATGATGCGATGGATCCGGGGACCGGGTTTCGAACCCTCCCGCACGAGGATACCCTCGACGTTCCCTATCCCCAACCAACTGGCGCTGTTATTCCCCGTATCCAGAGAGGCGAGGCTCATCACAACTCCGCGTGTTCCCTTCAGGCTTTCATGGCATCGCCGCACTAGCCGGATGAGCGGCTCTTCGGGGTGTTCCTCGAGCGCCGCGACGGCCTTTCTTGCAGCAAAAGCGGCTTCAGGCCCATGTCCCAATCCGTCCACAACTCCGACCAGTATCCCTGCCTCAAAGTGCTTGACCACGTGCAGGTCGCCGGACTCGGTCTCACCGGTAAGAGCAACTCCCGCAGAGGCCCACTCAACGATGGTACTGACCTCGTTCTCCATAGTTACATCCACTTTTTCATCGTAACCGTGGTCCCCTTCCCTTTCTTGGAGACAATTTCGAACTCATCCATCAGCCTGCGTGTCCCGGGGAGCCCCATGCCCAACCCTCTCCCCGTCGTATAGCCGTCCTTCATCGCCTGCTCGACATCGGCGATGCCGGGACCTTTGTCCCGGGCGATGATCATGATCCCTGTCTTGATGCTATTATTGAGGCGCCGCAGGATGATTTCGCCCCTCCCTGCATATTGAATGATATTGCGGGCCACTTCTGATATCGCGGTTGCAATCACGGTGGGGAGGCTGCCGTTCAGTCCGATGTCACTGGCCATCTGACGCCCCGCCTCGCGGGCGGTCACAACATCCGCCTCTGAGCTGATGGACACCTTCACCTCATCCGCGTCTCTCACGCGCCTCAACTCCTCTCGTCTTGAGATTCAACTGTGCAAGACCCTCTTCGAGATCAAGTGCGGTCGATATCCCTTCCAGTGTGAGGCCAAGCTGTACCATCGTGAAAGCAACTTCGGGCTGGACGCCGACGATCACGGTTTCCGCCCCCCGCAATCTGATCATGTGCGCGAGCGCCCGCAGGGTCTGCGTCGCAAAGGAATCCATGATGTCGAGCGCTGTGACGTCGACGATAACGCCGCGTGAGCGGAACTTCCCCACGCGGTCTGTCAGTTCATCGCGGAGCTGAAGGAGATCTTCGTCGGTGAGAGCCGACTGAATGGTCGCGATCAGGTAATTACCCTGTTTGAGAATCGGAACTCGCATCCCGTTCGCCTTTCCTTATTCGCCGCCCGGTTCAGGAGGCCGGCAGGTGGGTATCGGCGTTCTCAGGCATTTCCAGCGTGACCTTGTAACCGAGCAGCCGCTCTGCTTCCTCGATTCCTCCCTGCAAATCGCCGACGGTATTCATCTTCCCGAGGTCTACTCCGATCGTCACCAGTGTCTGAGCGATTTCCGATGAGAGCCCCGTGACGATCACCGTCGCCCCCATCAAACGCGAGGCTTCGACGGTTTGCACGAGATGGTTTGCCACAGTGGAATCTACGGAGGGAACGCCGGTAATATCTATCACGACTACTTTTGCCCTATTCGCCCTGATCCCGCGGAGAAGCTGTTCGGTAAGCTGGCGGGCCCGCTGCGAATCGATCACGCCAATAATTGGCAGGATGAGCAGACGCTCCCTTACCTGGAGCACCGGGGTTGAGAGTTCGCGGATCGCCTCCTGCTGCTGGCGGATGATGCGCTCGCGTTCCTGAACGAAGCCGACGGCCACGGTATTTGCTATGCGGTTCGCTGCGGGCTCGTAGGCGTCGAGTATGCGATTGAGGAGAGCAAAATCGGCCTGGTATTTCGCGAAGAGCGAGCGGGCCAGCACGTCGCGCAGGAGAAGAACGATGCCGACGACCTCGTGCGTTTCCACTCCCCTTGGGATAATCCTTTCAGAGAGGTCGCGTGCATACGCCTGCAGAGCTTCCACGCTGCCGGTCTCGAGAACAGCCACGTAGTTATCGTAGACTGAAGTCGCCTCCGCAAATATTTCCTCCTGACTCATCGCCGTCAGCAACTGTGCCTGGGTGATTCGCCGGGCCCATTCCTGACGGAGTTGCGACCGGTTTTCGCGGAGGTGAGCAACCAGCTCTCTCAGAAGTCCGGCGGTGGATTCGCCCATGTGCTGGGTCTCTACTTGATGAGTTCTTCTTCCGTCATCCTTGGGCATGAGGAATTCTCCTTCGCTGTAAGAATAATTGTCTGGTCACGATTGAATTACTGGCAAGACCCCCGTTTCTCCCTAGTCATTGGTCCCTTGACACTCTCATTATAATAAACACCAAAAAGAATATCAATACGTGAAATAGCGTAATTTTTTTCTCACGCTTTACTGCAATATAACTAATATAAACACCGTACGAGGGTAAAAGGAGCCGTTTTGAGGGCCTGCTTAGGCGAGGTGAGCCTTTAACCCCCCGGTCCGAGCGTCAAACCTAGCCCGTAGGTCACAGCGGCCTCGAGGATTCCCACGAGAGTCATCTCCAAACCGGATGCCACCCAGTTCCGGGTCGTGAGTATCGACTTTGCCGCTCCGACCACAAAATGCGCGAAGATGCTGACCCCAAAAGCCACAACGACCGCCTGAAAACCGTTCAGAAAAAAGAACGGAACAATCGGAATAAACGCCCCCACGGCCGTCGACACGGCCGCCGACAGGCTCGATTTCCACGGGTTGGGAAATCGCTGTTCGGAAAGGCCGAGTTCGTATTGGGCCATGGCCCTGACCATCTGATCCGGATCGCGGGCCAATTTCTCGGCCATTCTTCTGGCATCGGCCGCTTCAAATCCCTGAAGCTGATAGAAGAGCGCCATCTCTTCGGTCTCTTCTTCCGGATCTTCTTCGACTTCCCGCCTTTCGCGCGATATCTCCGCCTCGTACACTTCCCGTTCGCTCTTGACGGCGAGATAGGCGCCCGCGCCCATCGAAAGAGACGAAGCAATCATCCCGGCGAGGCCTGAGATCAGGACGTAGTGCTGTTGGTTGTTAGTCGCGCCTGCGACACCGGAGACGATTCCGAAGACGGCGCCCAGTCCGTCGTTGACTCCGTAGATGGCGTCCGCTATCCATGATCCAGTCCGGAC
>DASQAZ010000103.1:0-4213 GCA_035635475.1 Bacteroidota bacterium
TCAGATTTCCTCGCTGAGATTCATGAAGCGTTGGTTCTGCGTTTTCAACCTTGTTCCCCTATGTCTTTCCTCTTCTCTTTTATATATCTAAATACAGATAGCTTCCTACTCCAACAGAAAACAATTCACTATCCGATCAGATGAAGGAGAACACCATGCGCAGATTGATGCTTGAACTCGCATTGCTTTCGTTCTGGGTGATCCCCGGAAGCGCACAGACCGCCGACGAAATCATCTCAAAGTATCTCAAGACGATCGGCGGTGCGGAAAAAATTCAGGCAGTGAACTCGTTGCGCCGAAGCGGGAAATTTACGGGCGGCGGCGGATTCGAAGCCGGAGTTGTGCAAGAAAACAAGCGCCCCGGTTTGGTGCGGCGCGAATTCGTCATGCAAGGAATGACCGGCATCACCGCGTATGACGGGAAGAAGGGATGGAAAATCCAACCATGGGGTGGTAAGAAGGACCCTGAGTCTCTCGGAGAGGAGGAGATGAAGGTGGTTCTCGAAGACGCCGATTTCGACGGGCCTCTCGTCAACTACCGTGCGAAGGGGAACGAGGTAGAATTTGTCGGTATGGAACCTGTCGAGGGTACGGACGCTCTCAAACTGAAGCTGACCCTCGCAAACGGGGACATCCGTTATTACTTTATGGACACCGATTACTTCGTGCCAATAAAAATTGAAATCAAACGCATGGTTCGTGGCGCAGAGCGAGAGTACGAAACATCTCTCGGGGATTACAAGGAAGTGGCCGGCTGGTATTTGCCGTTTTCGATCGAGAGCGGTCCCAAGGGCGACCAGGACAAGGGTAAGATCACGTACGACAAAATCGAGGCGAACGTGCCCATCGACGACAATCGATTTGAGAAGCCGGCTGTGCCCGCAAGTCCGAAGAGCGGAAAGTAACCGCCGATCAGGCAAGGAAGGATACCCAATATCATGAAACAGGAAGGATCAAACTTTATGAAAACAGGATGGTCGGTCTGGCCCATAGTGCCAGCGATGACTCTCATGCTCGCGATCGGCGTTTCGATTGATGCGAGCGGACAGTCTTCAGCGGTCAAGATTGATGCTGAGACAATCTCGGGTTTGGGCGCGCGCAATATCGGCTCCGCTGCCATGAGCGGCCGGGTTGCCGCGATCGATGCCGTGCATGAAGGAAAGAGACTCACGGTCTACGTCGGCTCTGCAAGCGGGGGTGTGTGGAAATCGGTGAACGCCGGCACGACTTATAAGCCCGTGTTCGATAAACAGCCCGTGCAGTCGATCGGGGCAATCGCGATCGATCCAAAAAATGCGAAAGTGATCTGGGCCGGAACAGGCGAATCGTGGACGCGCAACAGCGTCTCAGTTGGCGATGGGATTTATAAATCGACGGATGCCGGCGAGAACTGGTCGAATATGGGCTTGAAAGAGTCCGAACGCATCGCGAAGATTCTGGTCGATCCGACAAATACCGAAATCGTCTACGCGGCTGTGCCCGGCAAACTGTGGAGCGATGGCAACGATCGCGGCGTCTACAAGACCACGGACGGCGGAAAAAGCTGGGTTCAGACCTTGAAAGGCTCCAACGTATCGACCGGCTGCTCGATGATTTCTATGGACCGGCAAAATCCCCAAACGATCTATGCGGGCATGTGGGATTTCAGGAGGAAGGGCTGGACGTTTCGCTCGGGCGGCGACAGCTCCGGGGCGCCCAGCGGCAGCGGGCTTTTCAAGACGACGAATGGCGGATCTACGTGGTCCGGTCTCGATGAAGGAACGGCGAAGGGTCTTCCATCAAAGCCGTGGGGGCGGGTTGCCGTAACAGTAGCGCCATCGAACCCGAACGTTGTCTATGCGTTTATCGAAGCCCAGCCCCCGGCAAACGGCCTTTATCGATCGGACGACGGCGGACATACCTGGCGGGCGCTCGACCGCAGCCAGAATATGGTCTGGCGGCCCTTTTACTTTGCGAATCTCATCGTCGATCCAAAGAATGAGGACAAGATATTCAAACCGGACGGACCGCTGATCATGAGCACCGACGGGGGAAAAAGCTTCAGCAACGTGTCGGGAGGCGCGCACGGCGACTTCCACGATGTCTGGATCGACCCCGAAAACACCGACCATATCATCGCCGGCGATGACGGCGGTGTGTGGTATTCCTACGACGGCGCCAACCGGTGGTGGAAAGCAGATAATTTACCCATATCACAGTTCTATCATGTCAGCCTGGATATGGACATGCCGTATAACGTTTATGGAGGACTTCAGGACAATAGTTCATGGGTGGGTACATCGCAATATCCCGGAGGGATCACGAGCAAACAATGGGAGAATATGTACGGCGGTGATGGTTTCTGGATGTTTGTCGATCCGACGGACCCGGGTTACCTCTACGCCGAGTCCCAGGGCGGAGAGATCGGCCGCGTTAACAGGAAGACGCATGAATCGCGCAGTATCAAGCCGCTTCCGCAGTACCGGGAAGGCAAGCTGCGGTTCAATTGGAATACACCGATCCACGTCAGCCCCACGCAGAAGGGGACCGTCTACATTGGCGCGCAATTCCTTTTTTGTTCGCGCGACCACGGCCAGACCTGGGACCGCATCTCCCCCGACCTGACGACGGGAAATCCTGAGAAACAAAGACAGGAACAATCGGGCGGCGTCACCATCGACAACTCCGCGGCGGAGATGCATACCACAATATATGCGATCGCCGAATCGCCGATGAATCCTTCGATAGTATGGGTAGGCACCGACGACGGTAATATTCAGGTTACAAGGGACGCGGGAAAGAATTGGACGAACGTCACCGACAATATCCGGGGGTTCGCCAAGAATCCCTGGGTGTCTTCGGTCGAAGCAAGCCATTTCAACGAAGGCACTGCGTATGCCACATTTGACTTCCACACGTCCGGAGATTTCCGTCCGTATGTTTACAAGACGATGGACTTCGGCAGCACCTGGTCGTCAATCATACCGGAGGGGAGCCCCGTACGAGGGTATGCGCACGTCGTAAAGGAAGATCTGGTGGACAAGAATCTGTTGTTTGCCGGAACGGAGTTTGGCTTATGGGTGTCTCTCGACGGCGGGCGCCAGTGGGCGCAGTTCAAGGGAGGTAATTTCCCGAATGTTGCGGTGCGCGACCTTGCCATTCATCCGCGCGATCGTGATCTAGTAATCGCGACTCACGGACGGGGGATCTGGATCATCGATGACATTACTCCGCTTCGTTCGCTCACGCCTGAAAACCTTGAGAAGAACATTCTTTTTGTTGAGGCGAAGCCGCCCGTGCAGCGCCTCTCTGCGTTTGGCGGCTGGGTAGATGGTGATGCCGCCTTCAGCGGTCCCAACCCGCCCGACGATGCCACAATCACTTATTACCAGAAGAAGCGCCACATATTCGGGGATCTCAAGCTCGAGGTCCTGGATGGGGACGGCAAGGTTGTGGGCACAATTCCGACTAGTAAACGCCGCGGGTTGAACCGGGTGACCTGGTCGATGCGCCTCAAGCCCCCGAAAGTACCGACCGGTGCGACCGGCGCCGGCGCATCAACCGGCCCTCGCGTTCTGCCGGGAACGTACACATTGAGGATGACGAAGGATAAAGAGATGTACACGACCGCGTTGACCCTCGTGCCCGATCCCCGATCGAAACATACGGCCGAGGAGCGGAAAGAACAATTTACGCTCGCAGTGAAGCTCTACAATTTGCTGGGCGACATGGCGTTCACGGTGAACCGGATCAACAACGTTCGCCAGGGGCTGGATGAACGAGCTTCGAAGCTCCCCTCCGGCGACGTCCTCGCCCAGGGCCTCCGTTCCGCGGCAGTCCGGGCGGATGACTTCCGCAGGAGAATCGTCGCCACAAAGGAGGGTGGAATGATCACGGGCGAAGAGCGGTTGCGGGAAAATCTCGCTGATCTCTATGGTAACGTGGCGGACTACGAAGGTCGCCCGTCGAAGACACAGGTGGAGCGGGCGGATGCGCTGTCGCGCGAGCTCTCCGACGTTGCCAAGGACTTTGACGGCTGGGTGGCACAGGAGCTGGGGAAATTGAATCCCGAATTGGCCGTTAAGAATCTTGGAGAGATCCGCCCTCTGACCCGCGAGGAATGGGACAGGACGAACTCCCTGAAGTAATTCGGCTCAGGAAATTACGTCATACTTTGCGGCATGATTGCCCCACCATCCGGCGTTGTGCCTGGTGACCTCGTCGATGTCTGAGA
>DASQAZ010000104.1:0-3108 GCA_035635475.1 Bacteroidota bacterium
CACGCCCAATTATTCATCCACGGAAGGAAGTATATCATGACCATTTTGAAATCCATCATCGCGTTCTCGATCGGAGTATTGCTCTTGTCGGGTTGCAAGAAGGATGATAATCCCACGAATCCCCCCGGAGGCGGAACCACAACGTACACAACATACGCGGGTACGTTTGCTGGATCTTCGGAGTCCGGCTCCATGAGTGTGACAAGAACTACTCACAGCCCGGAAGCGCTTCCCAAGACGGCGGCGATCGATTCTATCACCGGAACTTTGAAAATCTCCGGCGGTGCAACCATCATTTTGAAGGGCACACTGAACACTGCCGATGGAAGCTTTACTGTTTCCGGCGGCGGGTATACCTTCACGGGTACCCTGTCGGGCACGAGTATCAGCGGAAGCTATACTGGTCCGAACGGCCCGGGGTCATTCACAATGAAAGCATCCTCAAATAACTCCGTGAAGGTCTTTGTTGGAACGTTTACGAGCCAGGCGGGCCGGTCAAACGGTAGATTTAATCTCGCTTGGGATTCAACGGGCGCCACTCTGAATGGCCTAGCTGTCTCGGATAGCGGCAGCAATACACAATTAACCGGGATCGTTGTGGTGGATAGCATCAAGATTTACATCCCCGGCTATACGGACGTTTTTCTGGCCCTGGGGAAATTCACGAATGCTGCGGACACCGCAGCCGCAGGCGTCTATAACAACTATTCAGACGACCACGGGATCTGGTCCTGCGCACGCGCTCATTGATCCGGAGCGAGGTTGCGTCTCACGGTCATGATGAGAATACGCGAGAGTAGGACAACGCAGGAGTGTTCCGAGAGCCTGATTCCGAAAGGGGTCAGGCTTTTCGGTACTCTCCCAATTTGATTTCGATTCTCAAAAGCAACGCTGCCGTCGAATCCAGCACTACTCACTAAATCGAGGCCGTATCATGAAACTTGTTCTTCATTGTGTCTTTCTCACGACTGTTACAACCGCTCTTCTCTCTGCGCAGAATTTCTGGCAGCCCGTCAACAATGGGCTAACAGAGCCGATCGTACGGGTTATTGTGGTCAATGCTGCGGGAACTCTCTTCACCGGAACAGTGGCGGGTGCGTTCCGATCGACCGACCACGGCGACAACTGGGTGCATCTGACAGCGAGCGATGGCCTCACCATCCAAACAGCTTGGATTGACGCGGCGCAGCGTATCTATGGAGGCACCGAGCACGGAGTCTTTGTCTCCACCGACAACGGCGATTCCTGGACACACCTGAACAACGGCTTTCCGGATACGCTTGTCCTGGCGATCGCGACGGATGAAAACAATCACATTTTCGCGGGAACCGATCTCGGCGGACTCTTTCGCTCCACCGACCTCGGCGCCAACTGGACGAAGCTCACGAACGGTCTGACGTCCGATAACATGACGGTTCTTGCGAGTCTCGGCTCCGGCATCGTCCTCGCAGGCACGGATGGCCAGGGTATGTTTCGTTCCACGAACGGCGGCGACACCTGGTCCCCATCCGATAGCGGACTCACCGATTCCACCCTCTATTCGATAGCAAAGAAAGCGGGGGGTGTTGTCTTTGTCGGCACAGGTCTTGGCGGTGTTTTCCGATCAAATGATTTCGGGCAGACATGGACCCAAGTCAATAACGGCCTTACAAATCTCACCGTAGTATCGCTGGTTGTCCATCCAAACGGCGACGTGTACGCAGGAACATCGCCGGGCGGTGTCTTCAAGAGCACCAATAACGGAAATTCCTGGTCAGAGGTAAATAGCGGCCTTACCAATCTCTACGTCTACGCCCTCGCGGTGGATTCGAGCCGGTACTTGTTTGCAGGGACCGTCGGCGACGGTGATTTCCGCAGTATCCAGCCGGTCACGGGGGTTCGCGAAGCGCTCGCGCGGCCAGCATCATACTCATTGGGGCAGAACTATCCGAATCCATTCAATCCCAGAACGAGGCTGGAATTTGTTATTCGGAACTCGTCGATTGTCACGCTCAGGGTGTACAACACGCTGGGATCGATTGTGGCGACTCTCATCGATGGAGAACGAATAGACGCCGGGAACCACGAAATCGAGTTCGATGCGAGCGGCTTGGCATCGGGTGTGTATTTCTATCGCCTGGTCGCACAGCAGGCTGCGAGCGGGGGTGTAGCCGGAGCGAAGCATGCGGAGGCGTTTGTCGCAGTAAGGAAACTGATGATTCTGAAATAGCGACATTACAAGGTAGTTTCTCGAAAGCCTGATTCCGGAAGGGGTCAGGCTTTTTTGATCGGTTGAATTTCGATCGGTGCCTGGTTATCTTGTTCAATGCGCCGATTGCCTCTTCTCATCCTGACAGTTTGTTTGTGCCTCGCAGGATGCAAGAATGATTTAGCCACCGGTCCCGGGACTCCGCTTCCCCCGCGGAGTTTTCGGATGGGTTTTTCCGGCATTCCTCCGAGAGCAGATCTCAATGTTGCGATTGCCTCGATCAATCTCTGGTCGCAACGCGCCGATGCGGCGATCATGAGCTATGAGCTGCCCTGGGACTCCCTCCTCGCCGGAGTTCCCGCGGAGACGATCGCGGTCCGGGAGCTCCTCTTGCTGGCGAACTATTACCGCGCAAAGGGGCATCAACTCTGGGTCTATATCGATCCTGCCAACGGCCTCAACCGCGCGGGCGAATCCGATGGTCTTGTCCGGCACGGGCGAAGCATCACCGAGCCGGCGATTCAGCAGATATTCCGGCGATATGTCGTTGTCGTCGACAGCGTCCGCGCGGTCGCGGTGTTCCAGCTTACTTTTACCGACCTCGATCTCTCCGCAAGTCCCCCGCCGCCGGGTTCGATTCTCCCCCTCTTCGCCCATCTTGGATTGGTGGATGTCAATCTCACTCCCAAGCCCGCGCTTGGTGCATGGGATGCGGCGTTCTACCGTCCCCGACATGCAGGGATCGTGATTCCGAATCCTTCCGCGCACGTCCAAAACTAAAGCCGGGGGAGATCTTGATCTGATTGCTTCTGATGTTACGAATCGTTAAAATCTAGTGAAGCTCAACCGCTCAGAGGAAACACACCCTCAATGCTCATTGTCCTTCTGAATCCGTGAAATACTTCCTTCTCATACTCTGC
>DASQAZ010000105.1:0-28806 GCA_035635475.1 Bacteroidota bacterium
GATCGAGGTGCAGCGGTATGCCCCCGTGAAATCGGATGCGGTCGAGCAGGCGCAGATCATCGAAAGTCTCATCGAGCGAAAGGTCGACGGCATCGCGGTCTCGGTGAACGATGCAGACGCGCTGCGTGAATCGATCGACAAGGCGGTGGATGCAGGGATCCCGGTAGTGACGTTCGACTCGGATGCGCCGAAGAGCAAACGGATTTCGTTTTACGGGACGAACAATTATGGAAGCGGGAAGACCATGGGGGAATATCTCGTGAAATTCATGGGGAAGAAGGGATCGATCGCGCTCTTGATGGGAACTCCCGGGGCGCCGAACCTGGAGGAGCGCAAAAACGGGCTCCTCGAATATCTAAAAGACTATCCCGACATTAAGGTTATTGCGACGGAGTATTGTTACGATGATGTGAACAGAGCCGTGAGCGGGATGGAAGCCGTCATGCAGGCGCATACCGACCTGAAGGGATGGGTGCTCATCGGAGGGTGGGGTCTCTTCACACCGCCGCCCGGGCCATTCGGATCGCAGAAACCGGGCAACGTCACCGTCATTGCGTTCGATGCGCTTCCGGAAGAGCTGGACTATGTGCGGCAGGGTTACGCGCAGGCTCTCATCGCACAGAAGCTGTGGGGTTGGGGATACGAGAGCGTCCGGCTGCTCAAGCAGATCAATGAAGGAACAAAACCCCAGAGCGTGATCGATTCCGGAGTGGACATCGTCACGAAGGAGAATGCCGAGGAATACGGAATGAAATGGAAAACAGGGAAGTTTTGAACGGCTGAGAGGAGACGTCGTTATTCAAGGGGGTATTGGCCCATGGAGTGTAGCGTTAGCATGAGCACGCAATGAATTTGGATCTAAAGAGTTCCCTGGTTTGCATTCTTGCCACGAAACTGAGGAGCCGATCCATCCCGATTCAACGGGACGAGTCGGCTTCTTTGTGAGGATTTTCGGGTTTCAGCGCATCAGGATCATCTTCTTCACATCAATGAACTTTCCCGCCTCGATACGGTAGAAGTAAATACCACTGGCTAGACTTGACGCATTGAAACTCAAGCTACGCCGACCCGCGGTCTTATAACCGTCTGCGAGAACAGCTACCTCTCTTCCCAATAAATCATACACTGCCAGGTGAACAAATGCATTTGAAGAAAGGGTATACTCAACAGACGTCGTCGGGTTGAAGGGATTCGGATAGTTTTGACCAAGAGAGAATTCCCTGACGATTGCCGGTCTTGGAGTTGAGATTTCGGATTCAGGCGGCGGCGGCGGAAGCTCACTTGTGGCGATAATCCTGATCGATTGGGCCATCCGAAGAGCATCAGCTTTGAGAAGCCGTGTGTTAGGCGATGCGGATTGAGCAGAAAGGATTAACTGACCGTCCTCACTCACTTTCACCCAGTATGCTTTTCCGGGTCTAACAGTGTCTGTCGTCGCATAGCTATCTTTGTAGCCAAAGAAGTTTGAGGTCACCATTCCTGCTGGCTCGCTCATAATGGCACTAGCGGGAAGAGGAGTGCTTACAGAACCGATCATGTTCCAGCCCAATCTGACTGTAATGGTATCGGACGTAATTGAGCCTTTTCCCACAACGCCAAACGTATCGTTAGGGCTAAACTGGAGCCAGTAGCCAAGTCCGTACTCGAGTGAGTCCGCGATCCTGTACGAACCATTCTCAAACGCGAAAGCGTTGGATGCTGAGGTAAGGAAGGCTTTCGTCCTCGACCTGTCCTTCACCTTCATGGGCAGGGAGATAAGATTCCACCTGCTCTTACTTGTAGTCATGAAAAAGGTCGTATCCGTCGTGGTGGTAAAACTACAGACCTTTGAGAAAGGGCTTGCCCCGGCAGGGTTCTGGGCGCTCACTCTCCAGTAATATGTGACACCTTTTCCAAGCGGGTACACTCTTCGCAGTGTTTGCGACAAAAGTGGGTCATCTACGAGGAGATTTGTCAATGAGCTATCCGTCCCTAACTGGAAATGATAGCTCTTTGCAGTGAAAGATTCATTCCACTTGAGAGTCATAACCGCTGGTTGATCGGTATCTCCATTAACTGGTGATACGAGATCGGGAGGGTACTTGGGCCGGGCAGCATAAAATCGGAAAGCCGGTTCCATCTTGTAATCAAATGCATTGAGAGAGTTGTCGACAATCCTCAGTCTCATGGAGATATAACCACCGGGCAAATCAGGAATTTCCCCCACGCTGTATCCACTCCCCTGTTGAATCAAAGTCCCCTGACTCCAAGTCGCCCCACCAAGGGGCTGAAAATACACCATGGCCGAATCAACCCCGACATCATCTCCAACTTCGAATGTGATCCGGGTTGTATCCCGATGGTACTCATCAGAGATGTTACCATTTGTCAGAATCTGTATCTTGGTCATGTAAGGTGAGTTTGGATCTGATCTGCGGGTATCAAACTCCAGGCTCGCCGTTGAGTGGCCCGATGTGTCACCAATCCGATAATGGCTCGAGAAAAGTTGCAACCTGTAGCTTCCAGGGTTCACACCCACGCTATAACTTCGGGCGGATCCGGGCACATCATCGGGAGCATCGATGACCCCGCTCGCCACCACACTCGATCCTGAAGAAAGAGTATAATTTGTTGGCTCACCCAGGTAACCCGCCAATCTTGGATAATACCACAAGGGATGTACGAAATAGGCATAGGACGGGCTTCCCAGCTTAACTGTGGTAGATGCGTTATCCGTTTTTCCGGTCCACTGGGGGACTGCGAATCCCAACTTCACCGACAACGGATTTGCGGTGGTCGAAAACGACGGGACTCCGATACCCAGCTTCCATGAAATGGTATTCGCCGTGGTCAAATAAGACGGAAACTTGGCAGTGTCAGGAGGTATGATATTCATACCCGCGGTGCTAATCCTAGGATTACTTGATCCTGAATATGTGACGTCGAGGGAATAATTTCCCCATGTATGATTTGGTGTTGGGGGTGAAAGATAATATGCCGTGAGTGTGTATGGTCTACTTATCCCGACATCCAATGCGGTGGGCACAAATCCGTAACCGCCTATTGTTTGGCCGCCATCATATGATCGAACGTTTACGACTTCGTTTTGTACATTGTCTGAATCGAACCGATAATTGACACGCTTAAATTTCGCCGTGTCGTTCTGGAGCGTCAGGGATGTGGTGATCGGACCATCGATAGTGAACGGAATCACATAAAGATTTCCATTGTGCGGGTAAATTTGGTACGCGAGGGAAACGACCCAGGAAGAATCTAGATCGGGAAGGTCAAGTTCTTCCGGGTGCCAGAACGTATCACGGGGGCAATTAAGGAATCTTCCGCAACCTAGGGTAAACCACCCTTTAAGAGTAGAATTCTTCTTCCTGACTAGCTGGGCCCATGCGCTCGGAATGAGGGAGATTGCCTGGCCATTTTCATCGAGAGAGCGGACGGTGATTTTGTTCTTTGAATCACCTTTTCTGAGATAGACGGTTTGGTTCGGTTCTTGCGGGATCTGTTTCAAAATCTTAGTCTTCCTATCGAAGAACGTGCCCGCCATCAAGTCTGGATCGGGAGGCCATGCACCCGGAAACCAAAAGTACATCGTGTCATTTAAAACAGGCCAGTTAAAATCCCAGATGGCATGATCAATTAACCACCAGGGCGTCTCTTCTGCGATGATTCTGAAACCCATTGAATACACGAAACAGTAAGGGACTGCAATCGTTGTCGGGGGATTAGAAGACGTTGTTGCAATTATCTTCGCGGTATAGTACAGTGGGTCTGTAACGGAGTTAAGATCATGAGTCGCATCATGATAATTTACCGCCAATGCTACGGAAACGGATGCAGTTCCTCCGGGTGACAAGGTTACCTGTGCTGGATGGAACGTCATCGAGACACTATTGGTGCCGGTCCATGGAGGAACGGTAGCACTCAAACTGATCGTTTGAGATGTCGTATCAAGGTTCGTAAGAGTGATAGTGACTATGCTTTCTGCTACAGGATGTGATACGTCGATCATGCCAAAGTGGATGCTTGACGGTTCAACGAAAATCTTTCGTGCCGCGGCATCAGAGATCGATATTCGCCCGCCCCCTTCTGTCCATGTATCCTGTCCGATGTCGCGCGCAGTTTCCATTAGGACAGCCTTGATCCGGCCGGGGGTCCAGTCGGGATGAAGCTGGAGCAACAATGCCGCCGCGCCTGTGACTTGCGGCGTGGCCATCGACGTCCCACTGTACGATATATAACCACCCCCTAACTTCGCAGATTTGATATTGACTCCCGGGGCCACTACGTCGGGTTTAAATCCGGTGCCTAATCCCCATGTGTACTTTTCGGGTCCCCGAGAAGAGAACCCAGCGATCGTATCGCCGT
Organism: Bacteroidota bacterium; assembly: GCA_035635475.1. Lineage (GTDB taxonomy): Bacteria > Bacteroidota > Ignavibacteria > UBA10030 > SZUA-254 > VBOC01. Next base: position 4,360 of record DASQAZ010000105.1, read on the forward strand.
TCGTCGTTGCGCCTACGGTAATCGCGCCACGTGCGACACCAGGCGATCCTATTGCGGCATAGTAAGGTCCGAGATTGCCTGCCGCAACAGCACACACAATACCACTACTTACGGCATTATTAACCGCTTGCGCGAGCGGATCGCCACTCGGATTGCTGGGGTAAAAGGAGACATCAGTTCCAAGACTGAAATTGAGAACTTTAATTGGGGAAGGAATGGATGGATCATTATAGGGGTTCATCGCTTTCTCAATCCCTGCTATAATCCATGAATAATATCCCATTCCCTGCGCATCAAGGACCTTAAACGCCCACAGGCGAGCCTTGTAGGCGACGCCGTGCAGCGTTGTCCCATAGTCACCCGCACAAATGCCCGCAACATGGGTACCATGTCCGTTGTCGTCCATCGGGTCAGCGTCGTTATTGACAAAGTCATAGCCCCCGACAACCTTGATGTTGGGGAATGCGGCATGACCGAGAGCAGGGTGAAGGTAATCAATGCCTGTATCCATGATTCCGATGTCAATCCCTTCGCCGTGAACATCATAGGTGGCCCAGACAGTAGGCGCGCCAATTACGACGTTACTCGCATCATCCGCGGCCTGTACCGTTTCATCTATGGACACGCGTGACACATAGGGGAGCTTTTGAATCTCTTCTCCGATCCACCGCTTAGTCGTGAGAGCTACTCCATTGAGGGCTGTGGTGTACTCGAAGCGAATTTGGGTGGCGGAGGTACTCACACCGCCAAGCATCGAACGGTAGGATGCGTCGATACTTTGGATTGTATTAGAAAATTGTGCGTGTTCGGTGTGAATTGCGTTAAGAGCCGAACTAACGTTAAAGATCCTTTGTCGCCCTTTCACCGTGCTCATGTTACCGAGCGCGGGGCTCTTAAACTGAACGATGAGTCTTACATCTGCGGTGGGCGATGTATCGTAGGTCTCGTCGCTCGCATGGGCTTTGGTGAAGGAGGGCGGTGTCTGAGAGTACGAAGAAGACAGAACATCCCTGTTCAAAGCTTTTTGAAATCCAGCGAGGGAATAGCGATGAGGGAGCGTACCCTCTCCTCCCACCTCTTTCAGAGGCGTGGTCTGTTTGTAGAGCGGAGATTGGCTGAGCAAGGCCGGTGAGAATCCAAGCAAAAGCACGAACGAGAGAATGAGCCTTTGCATGGCTGTTAGACTATGACATCCCATGGTATCACCACCTCTACCCCCCTATCCAATATAGGGATTAAGCCTTCCGTTAACAAAGCAAGCCTTTATTCGGATAAGACGATGCCCAAGAGCACGGGTAAAATGAGTAATCGCACAGTTAGGAAGCCCCAAGCCCGCAGGAAAGTCCTACCCGTTAGCAACTATACAGGACTTTCACGCAAGAGGAGGTTAGTGTGATTCGCCGGTCCGCGTGTCGCAAAGCGATGCCATTGGCTGGAGTGGCTAAGGAGATGAACTACAAGAAGGTCATATCACGAAACGCGTAGGAATTTACTGCGGACAGGAGGATCCCTTTAGCGCGGCTACCCATTCTTCTCCTTTTTCTTGAATCGGAGCGGATACTCGTGATACCCATCACAATCCAGTTTGATGAATCTCGATTTATTGAGAGCGATCCCCCCCAGAGGCAGCCAGAATTCGTGTTTCGCGGACTCATGAATGACGCGGGAGCAATGCATTCGTTAGATTTCATATTTCTAAACGTCGCCATTCTCATCTCGATTACGTCTCTCTACGTAGCGTATCAGTATTTTCTCCTTCGAAGGAGAATCAAACTCGGATATTACAGAGACGTCCCGACTCAGTAACAACACGCCTCAAATCCTCAGTCCTCTCAACACCCTCAGTCCTCTCAACTTCCTCAGTCCTCTCAACTCCCTCATCCGCCCGTAGCTTCCCGCGGTCGCCCCACCGCGAAAACGTTCCCTCCTTTGTCCCTACTTAACGAATTTATATCCCGCGGTGTGAACCGTCAGTATATGTTTCGGTTTTGAAGGATTCGATTCAATCTTCTTCCGCAACGAAAGAACGTAGTTGTCGACCGTCCGGGTCGTGGGGAAGCGTTCGTAGCCCCACACTTCATCCAGGAGCATGTCCCGCGTAACCACTTCGCTTTCGTGTTGAATGAAGTACTTCAGCGTTTCAAATTCCCTCGAAGACAAATCCAGCGGTCGTTTGTTCTTCGAGGCCTCCTGCTTCTTGAAATCCACGTACACATCCCCGAATGAGTATTCATCAATATCTTTGGTCAATTCCGCCTTGCGCCTGAGGAGGGCTTTGATGCGAGCGTGGAGCTCCCGAAGGCTGAAGGGCTTGGTAACGTAATCGTCGGCGCCGAGTTCAAGGCCGAGTACCTTATCCATCTCCTCGGTCTTGCTCGTCAGCATCAGAATCGGGGTATTGACTCCCGCCCCTCGCAAGTCCTTGCAGACATCCTCCCCGTTCTTTCCCGGAAGCATCAGATCGAGAATTACAAGATCGATGTTCTCCCTTCTCGCAAGCTGATAGCCTCGTTCGCCATCGGACGCGGTCAACACATCATAGTGCTGGGCGCGGAGACTGTCGGTCAGGCTCATCGAGATGGCCGGATCGTCTTCGATCAGGAGAATTCGTTTCATCCCGCCCCTCGCGCCGGAAGGCTCGCAGAAGCGACGGGAAAAAAGAGCGTGAAGGTGCTGCCCCGGCCCGGTGTGCTTTTGACTTCAATATGCCCGTCGTGCGCATCCATGATGTTCTTGACAATGGAAAGTCCGATTCCGATCCCGCCAACGGAGAGGTTCTGCTCGTCCTTAACCCTGTAGTACGGGTCGAAAATCTTTTCGAGCTCTTCCTCCGAAATGCCGATCCCCCGGTCCTTCACCGATACGGCGGCGAGGCCATTCCGTTTATAGCATGAAACGGAGATGTTCTTCCTCTTGGGGGAATACTTCATCGCATTCGTCAGAAGATTGAGGAGCACGTCGCTGAGGGCATCGCGATCGGCCCGTATGATGCACTCCGCGGGGGAGAGATCGAGTTTTAGCGTGAACTTTTGCAGTTTGAACTGGTAATTCACGAGCTGAAGTATCTCCCGCACCGCTTCGTTCAGCCTCACTTTCGAGAAACGATATTCCTTCACCCCGCGCTCGATCTTTGCGAAGTCGAGGACGCTGTTGATCAGCCGGGTGAGCCTGTCCGCCTCCCCTTCAATGACCTCGGAGTACTGCCGGATCCTTTTCTGGGGAACCCGGGCGCCCGATTGCATGAGTTGAGCGATAATCTTGATCGACGTCAGCGGTGTCTTGAGATCGTGAGACACGGTGGAAACAAAATGCGATTTGAGGCGGCTCAATTCCTGGAGCCGGTCCGTCTCGGCGTATTGAAGCATGAGTTCCTGCTGGAGACTGATCCGGGAGATCGCAAGACCGGCCTGGGATGAAATCATCTCCAGAAGGCCGATGTCTTCAGGCTTGAAGAGCGCCCCTGATTTCTTCCTGCCCAGAACAAGAAATCCCCGGATGTCATCATGATCTCCGGGCAGGGATAACACGATTTCCATGCCCCAGCGGCGAAATACATTTTGATCTGCGGCTTCGAAGGGTGTCCCCCGTTCGATGCGGTCGGCCCGGGCCACCGGCAGCCGCAAAGTGGTTTTCAACTTCGCGGCGGTCAGCCGGATCCCATGCAGCCCGAGAATATCGAACCCCTCGTGCGCCGCTAAACGGATCCTGTTTCCCGGCTGCTCCAGGGTAAAGAATCCGATTCGCTCCGACGGAATCAGCTCGTTGACCTTCCGGATCACAAGTTCACCGAGCTGTTGAACGCCGATTGAATTCCTGCTTTCCTCCGCGAATTGCTTCTGGGCCGCCTGACTGTCATATCGCACGCGAAAGAATGTCTTGTCCACGATCCGCTGGGCGGACCGCCGCAGCGGCTCAAAAACAAGCGCGACAATGACTGCGGCGGCAACCGAAACGATCACCGATGAGGACAGCGTATACGCTCCGATGACTCTCGCGGCAAAGGTAATGAGGACTGCATAGATGGCTATCAAACCGATGACAACAACGCTGTAGACCGCGCTCCTGTTGATCCATATCTCGATATCCATCACCCGGTATTTCAGTATTGCGATCGTGAATGAGATCGGAATCAGGGCAAGAAAAACGGTAAAGAGCTCTTCCGGGATCCATTCCCCCAGCCCCAGAAGCCGTGGAAGCTTCCAGAGGAGGACATAGGGGGCCGAGCCGGCGCACAAACCGAACAAGATCCACCGCAGCTTCTTTTTATCAGCGATTTCCACAGCGGCGCGATAGGTGCGGATGAGATTCAGCACACCGAGTACGAGTGCCAGCATGAGGAATGCGTCGGACACCGCGGCGATTTTTGCAGACACGTGAAGGATGCCCATGGATCCGGATCGCGCTCCCAGGAGAAACGTCGTTAGAACCGACAGGCCCACTGCAATCGCCGCCCCATAGAACCAGACCAAAGACCGCCTCAACCTGACAGAGCCCGACGGGGTCAATGCCAATGTAAACTGCACGAAGAGAGGGGGGATCAGGCTGTAGGCGATCAGGAACATTGCGCAGAGACTATACCCCGCCCAAGCGGGAGTAACGGCAAAAAGCGTCCTTGTTCCGATCATGGAGGCCGCCACGCAGATCGATGCCAGCTTGAAAACTGCGACGGCTTCGTCGCCGGTACCGCGCAGATAGGCGAACAGCCCGAGACCGAACATGATGAATGCGATCGCAGCGTCGATGAAGACGTACTGGAAATCGTAGTAGGGTTCGAGTCGCACATTTATTCTGCCGATGCCGGAATTCGTCCGAAGCTCAAGCAGCACCCTGTCTGCGACATGATGACGGGCGAGCACGAGTTCGATGTCATCCGTCGCCGACACCGGAATTCCGTCGATGGCGAGCACGGCCGATCGGGCGGGGGACGAACGGAACGTCGCGGGCAATCCGGGTTTTTGAGTGAGGTGAAAAACCGCGGCGCACAGGAACGCGGCGAACAGGAAGTCGAGAACGAAAAACTCTTTCGATTTGCGGGGATCTGTCATTGGGGCGCGGGGTCACTTCCTTGGAGTCCTCGAATCCTCTGATTCAAGGATCCTCAAATGGTAGCGATTATACCGCCGAGAGTCAATCCCGATCGGAGCCTGACGATTCAGCCTGCCGGCGTCGTTCCCGACCTGCCAGTCCCCCTCTGTGCGGGGCGTACCATTTCAGGAGATGCGACGCAATTCTTTCGGCATTGGCGAGTATCGTCAGGCTCGAATTCACTGCCAGCGAAGTCGGGATCGCCGCGCCATCCGTAACATAGATTCCCGGATAGTCGAACACTTCACCATAGGCGTCGACCACTCCGCGATCCTTCGAATCGGCCATCCTGCATGACCCGATCATGTGCGTTGTATCGAAGCGAATGTCCTTGAGCGGCGTTCCCTCGTCGTCGATCATCTCGGCGTGAATAATTCTGCAGCCGTTTCTCTTCAAAATAGAGTGCAGCAACGCCTTCGTCCGGTTGTAATAAGCCCGGAGCCGATCGTCGAGCGCGAGCCGGACTTCGGCTCCTGAGTTCCTGATCTCGGCGCAGGGAGGCGTCAGGCCAAGGGCATAGATCGTAATCATCCTCCGGCGGTAGAGTTTCATGAGATCGACATGCGCCTGTCCCCAGAACGCGGGATGGCGCGTCTCGCCGTCAAGCACAAGCCTGGCGGCGTGAAGAATATGGAGGGGAAGGGGCTTGGCGCAGGAAATCGTCACGCCCATCGATTTCAGGAATTGATAGCTCACCATCCCCGGATGCGATCTCCCGCTCAGCATGTCTCCTTCGATGAATCCTTCAGGAAGCAGCCCCGCGACTTTCACGCTACCATTAAATGCGATGTTTTTTCCGACATGCACGCTCAAGAAGGGAAGATGCTCGCGGGACCGGAGGAGAAGCCTGGCCGTCCCGATCGTGCCTCCCCCCAGGATGACAACCTTTGCCTGGACTGCAAGCCGTCCCTGAATTCCCGCGCATTCTACCTCGTAGCGATACGGGAGCGCGCGGATGTTACGCGCTCCGCGGGTTGTTCTTACGTCTGCCGACAGAGTCCTGATTGAGAGCGCTTCGGTGTCGGTGAGGATATCCATGCCGGCTCGTCTCGCCTGGGGAAGGTAATTGAGGTGGAGTGATTGCTTCGCGCCGAAGATACACCCGGACACGCAGAATCCGCTTCCGACGCATCCTTTCACGGCATATCGGGCGCGGTCACAGGAGTATCCCAGATTTTTCATCATGAGCGAGAAGACGACGCCCGATTTGGGAATTTCATCGACGCCGATCTGCTCGACGTGCAGCATCTCTTCGGCACGATCGTAGTGCGGGTCGAGGACAGAGCGGTCGATTCCCGCGGGCCACAACCGGTAGCCGTCGTCGTCCGTTTGCTCGAAAACAAGCGACGGAGCCCGCAGCGATACCATCTCATAGAACCCGGACCCGCCGCCGAGCGCCTCCGCATAGGTGAAGCTCACCGTGTCGCTCGAAATATTTTTAAGGTACCGGAGCAAGTATCTCGGATCGGAGGTTTGCCTGAAATCCTTTTCGGGCACGATGTTCTTTCCTTTCTCGAGCATCAGGACCTGAAATCCCGCCTCCGTCATCCGCAGCGCGGGCGCGGCGGCCCCAAACCCGCTTCCGATGACCAGCACTTCCGTTTTGATCATGCGCATTGCAGCTTCTCAGCTCTCGTTACCGTCGATCGTCGTTTCGCTTGCAAGAAAAACCGAAGCGTTCGGATAATACATTTGTCGCTCCGTGAAGCCCGGGTTTGATCCGTGAAAATCAATCTGCGGGCAGCCCTTCACGTCGTCATAGATTCCGCCGAAATAGGAAGCCTGCGCCATGAGAATGGCTCCCCGATACAGTCGCGCGATTGTGGCATCGGCATCCAGCCCGTTTTCAATCACTGCGGTTCTCTGTTCGGGGGCGAGGCGGTTGAACTCTTCCGTGCCGAAGAGATCGGAACTGCGGCGAGAAAGATCCGAGACGAAGAACGCGCAATACGGATGGAACCGGTAGAAGGGGTCGCCGTAGATCCTGACCAGGTCCGGCTCGTCGGGGGCAGCGTCTGGTATCACCGTTGTTACGAACGAGCGAAGCGCCGATTCCCTCAACCCAAGATCGTCGTCAAATTTTCTCGGATAGTCCTTAAACAGAATGCGAAGCGGAGAACATCCCGACACCGCGAGACCGAGAATGACCGAAACCTGTTTCAGAAACGAGAGACGTGAGACCCTTTGGTCGAAAAAAGAGGCGTTCTGCATTCTGATGTAATATCGGCCCCGGGGCACGCATGTTCGTCATAGAAATGTAAAAGGTGCGTCAATACTTGGGACACATTATTGACAATTCCTTGACACCGGGGGCGCTGCATTTTCTTATGCTAAAGTCGATACTAAAGAGCCCCGATGCGTATCCCACATGCCTGGTTGATCCTTATGTGCTTCTTCACCGCCGTGCGCTGTAATCATCCGTCGGCTGCCGACGATCCCGAGGTGCTGAGTAATCTCCGGTTTGCGCCGGGCGCCTTCGACTCCTTCACCAGAAACACCGAGCTCAAGTTCACGCTCAGACACCCGGTGACTCTGGATATCACGATCGAAAGTAAAGGAGGACCCCAGAGCGGTGCGCCCCAGGGTGATACGTCCGGGAAGGGTGCGCCCCACAGAGACGCTCCAGACGGATATTTCGTCGTGAAGACTCTGATTGTAAACGCCTACGAGGCGAAAGGTTCTCATTCGATCGCCTGGCTTGGGGATACCGACTCTGAAGTCTTTGCCCCCGCCGGAATCTACTTCGGGGTCGTGAAAATCAACAACCGTCGATTTGAAACCACCGTGCAGGTTTTCCACTTCTGACCCAAAACAATCCAGGATCCCGGAAAATGAACTAGGCTGAATATGCTATAAGAGAAAATTTGTCGGCTCACTTAACTAACCCATGTTCAACAAACCTTATGGAGACTCCCATGCTCAGACCATCTTTTTTCACCCGAAACAATCAACGGTTCGCTCTCGCCCCCGCCTCATTCGTCCCAATCGGATTGCTGGCTTTGCTTGTCCTGCGTTTTGGAGGATGTGCGGAGAATTCTTCGACGGGAACAGCGGACGAACGGAATCCGTCTTCTCAGATCCAACCGACGGGCGAGGAATTCCTCATCGGCGTTCTGGACGAGGTCGATGCCATATCCAATAGCGTCCCGGCGCGGGGGCGGGGGAGCTTGCATGGCGGCATAGAGCCGAATGCGATTATGCCGGCGGCGGTTCACAAACTCCAAATCTCCGCCAGCACGTTCGATACCACGTTCATCTACGGCGAGACTACTTCCGACGGATATGGCGCGGTGGTCACCGAACGGCATCAGTATCCGAAGGGGATGCTGCTCATTACGGTTCGGAAAACCCACGGGAAATCACAGGGCAAGGTCGTCTCGCAGACGAGAAAGTATGTATCGTTTGCGGATTTCCGGATTGATCGCGCGCAGCAGTCGAATGTGACGGAAGTCTACGGCCTCTCCCGTGACACGATCGTCACCCACGTTTTTCGAAACGGAATCCTCGAGACGTACACGTTCCGGCTGCCGGTCGTGACGCGGATCGTCAATCCAGGGGATGGGTCGGTTCGCATTACATCCCGATTCGGCTCTTCCGGCGCCGTCGTTTCAGAAGTGAGGGACGGCTCGGGCACGCTGATCCAACACCGGAGTAGCAGCGGTCTAGCCGACGGAAGCATCGTCAGTTACACGCAGTTTGCCGACTCGAGCTGGCGGAGCGTCCGGACCGTCGGAAGGTCGGACGGCAGCGTTTTCCGCGAAGTGACCTCGGGCCGGTGATGCACTCAACCCGTCCGGACAAGCGTTATATCGCGGAGGCCAGGGCTAAAAGAGTATGGTGGAGATTGCAGACATGCCTTGGCTTGCTTCTTCTGAACTTTGCCCCCGGGGTTGCCCTGGCTCAGGCCGATTCGACGCCTGACGCCGGGGCGGTCCCGCCGGCGGGTTTGTCGGACGGGCTTCTGCCGGGCTCACCTATTCCCGCCGACGAAGACTCCTTTCAATTAAAACTCCTGGAAATTGACGCCGAGCGATTTCGGCTCGAAGCCGAACACGCGAATCTCTGGCATCGCCTGATTCCGGCAATTCATCTATCCGCCGGTTTTGGGTTGCACAACGTACTGGTCACGGATCCGGCAACGCTCGCGTCATCCATGCTTCCAAAGGACGCGTACCGGCTCACGATCGGCATCTCCCTCAATGATATCCTGGACGGATCGAAACAATCGGCTGCGGAACTGGAATTGAAAAAAATTGATGTGATGCACGAGCGCGATCGCGCGCGCCGGGAGCGGTCGAGGTTCGATCTGGGGATTCAACTGAAGAGACTCGACATTGAAAAAGACGCGGCGCTTCAAGAGCAGGCGATTCTGGAAGAAATTCTGCGTTTCGACGACATACGGTTTGGTCAGGGGAAGATCGGGTACGATGCGTTCATGCAATCCAGACTTCGGCTCGTGGATCTTAAGAAAAGACTCAAACTCCTCGACCGCCGATCCGACGAAATCCAGAATAAACTGCCTGCCGGGGGCGCGCGATGATCGATCTCGCCCAGCCGGAAGACGGCTCCACCGGGACTCCCGCGGACAAGAACCCTCGATCCGCTCATCGCGAAGACGGGACGTTGCCCTTCGGAACGAATCCCGCGGGCGATCGCACCGGGCGTCCGGGGAGCCGCGCGGGCGTTGAAACCGAGACTGGTGCGTCCGGTCGTCAATCGGGCGTGGAATTTGCCGTACTCTTCGAACGCTTCTTTGATTCATTCCGCCGCCAAGTCCTGGAATGTTACGGTAAACGCTGTGATGAGATGATCGCCCGGGCGGAAGAAGAAGTTGCCGGGCACTCGCTCGGGTTCAGACTCCGTGCGATCCATTCCGACAACGCCCTCACGGTCCTTGATCTTGCCGAAACGATGATCAGCCGGGCGTCCGTGTTCAAACGCCGGAGACTCCGCCGGGCAGCGCTCGGGGCGGTGGCTGAACTTTACAACACACACTACGAGACCCTTGAGAGATTTGGGGCGGTCGAGCGAGTCGAACAATTCTATTATCGGTTGAAGAAATGATTGACTTGTCGCATACCGGCCGATGACTGCCCCCACTCACGTGACGTTCGCGGAGTTTGTTTATCTGCTCCTCCTCACAACCACCGGAGTCTCCCTGAACCCGGTGAATGCAGCCGCAATCGCGCTCTCCTCGCTCCTGCCCGATGTCGACACGGCCGCGAGCTCGATCGGGAGGCTCGTGCCGGTTGTTTCGCTCAGGGTCGAGCGACGATTCGGGCACCGGACGATCACGCACTCCGCAATATTCATCGCCGGAATCGCGATCGTGACGCTCCCCCTTTCCGCGCTGAGCCCGGATCTCTATACGTGCATTATGGTCGGTTATGGATCCCATTCGTTTCTCGACACGATGACGGTGAACGGCGTCAAGCTCTTCTATCCGTTCTCTCCTGCAAAGTGCGTGTTCCCTCTGGAGGTGAATAATCCTCACCGCTACCGGATTCGCACAGGGGGGAAAATGGATAAGACCCTCGCGTTCATCTTCCTGCTCGGATGCGTGCCGACATTCATCATCGCCTACCAGGGATACGAACGATTCATCCGCGTTACGCAGCATAATGTCGAAGCGGCGGTGCGGGATTACAATGAGTTCTCGAAAGATCATCTCGTCTTCGCGACTGTGAGCGCGTACAGCATGATCACGAAGGAGCCGCTTGGGGGAACCGTTGAAGTGGTCGGCGCACTCAATCCTCATACATTGGTTTTCAGGGGCCGGGATGATCGCCTGCACACACTCGGCAGGGAGTTTCAGGCGGATTTCGTCGCGAAGAATGTCCTTTGCACCCGGGGCGCCCGAGCCTGGTCCACGGTGCGCGCCGTCGACCTGAGCAACTGTATGCTCTCGCAAATTGCCTCGATCGTCGACACCTCCGCGCAAATCTATCTTTTTGGCGACCTGTTCCCCATGGGAACCGTCTCCCTCCCGGAAAATATCAGAGTCTTCACCCCGATCTCCGGAGCCGCAGGCAGGATCCGGTTTAATTATGCGACGATGGGCGACATAATGAATTCCAATCTTGAGGATGTTTTTGTTTCGAAGGGGATCCTGACCATCAAATCGATTGTGAAAGGAAGTCCGGCGATAAACCTCGATACGGCGGGCGCATCCCTCACCGGATTGAATAATTATGTGCAGATCGGAGCGGTCGCCGAACCAAAGGAATCGTTAGTCGTGCTGAAGCAAAAAGGCGATACGGTCAGGGAAGGGGAGGTCGTCCTCCGCAAGAGCCTTGTCCGTTTTTTCGGCGCGCAAATCAAGCTGCTCAAAGAACAGATTTCGGGTTTAGAGGGTCAGTCGGCGGCCGCATTATCCGGCATAGATCGCCGTCTGGCCGATGCGAGAGAGGCGTCAAGGATCGACTCTGTGGAATGTGCCCACACGCTCGAGCTGTTTCGGAACGGATTCGTCTCACGCGACGCCGTTGACCTGTGCGGTTTGAAAGAGCAGAAGGGGAGAAGAGCTTTTTCGGAATTGAGCATGTCGAAAACCGCGCGCGTTTCAAGATCGCTGCTGGAGGTTCAACGGATCAATCTCAGGATCGAGGAATTGGCGGCGAAGGAGGCTGCCGCCGAACGCGGGTCGGAAGTGCGGTCACCCGTCGACGGCGTCCTGGTTGACATCCGCCTGATCCCCAGGAATGAGAAAACACAAATCGCAATTGTCATCAGGCGGTCCCGCTGATGATCGAGCCCTTCGGCCGTGCCCTATCGTTGCTCAAACTGCCGGCGGACCCACCCCGCGTTCCACCTTTCTTGCCCTGATTGCGGCGCATGGAACGCACTTCTCAGCATCGCAGAAGAATTCGGCGCCGGTGATTCCCTTCCGGTTGCTCTCCCCGACGTCGAAGGAATCCCCCCTCCCCGAACGCAGACCAAGATTGATCCGTTTGATCGCCTGCTCGGAGGAGGCTTCGTCCCCGGAAGCTCCGTCCTACTGATCGGAACGCCGGGGGCCGGGAAATCGACCCTCGTACTCCAACTCCTAAGAAACATCGATGCCCCCTCGCTGTACGTGACGGGTGAGGAATCGGTTCAACAGTTGAAACTCCGCGCGAATCGGCTGGAGATCAATTCGCACAAGGTATTTCTTCTGTTCGAGACGAATGTCAGGAGGATCATCGGCCACATCGAGCGGCTGCATCCCGCCATCCTGGTGATCGATTCCATCCAGGCGATGTACACTGATCTGTCGGGGGCCGCGGCCGGCAGCGCGCCGCAGATACGCAAATCCGTCTACGCTCTTCGGCGCTCTGCACACCGGAAGGGTTTCATCCTCCTCGTCGTCGGACAGGTGACAAAACAACGGGGAGCGGCCGGCCCCAAACTTCTGGAACATGCGGTCGACGTGGTTCTTTATCTCGAAGAGGGCGAGGGCAGCGGCAATCGCAGAATCCTCTATGCCTCGAAGAACAGGTTCGGTTCCACATTGAACCGCTGCCTCCTTTCGATGACGGAGTCCGGGCTCCTGTTTTCACCCGCCGCCGGAGCCCGGGGTGCTGAGATCACATGACCGGCTCCGGTTCGGCCGCGGACCTGCGGCACGACACGGCGTTCTTCGGACGAGGCGAAGAGTTATACCAGCTTGTCGGGAATCTCCAACGGGGCCGTCATACGCTGATTCTCGGCGAGAAGGGAATCGGAAAGAGCCGGCTCATTTTGGAGGCGAAGTGGATAATCTCAGGGCGCACGAGGAGAATCGACTTTTCGGCATTCATCATGACGAAGCTTCACACTCGCCTGGGCGTCCAGATCGACCCGGACCAGTACAAGGTGATCTCGATCGAGCATTCGAGCCCCCTCGGGGCATGTTTAAGGGAAATGAGCGAGACGCTCTATTATAACGGCGACCTCCGGCTCGAGCTCGACGAGGATCGCATGGATTGGGCCGCGGTGAAGAAACGATTATCGGGTTTGGGGAGCGCGGGATTGCAAACTGCGGTCTTCGAAGGGATATCCGGTTCCAAAAAGCCCTATCTTATTCTCTTTGATAATCTGGATAGAATTTCCCCGAGCCAGCAGGCCTTCTTGGAGGCGCTGTTGAACATCGCCGTGCTCTGTGCAGCGGTTGTCGAGATGAAGGAACACTTCGTCTTCAGGCGCATCTGGGCATCGTTCGCAAAGGTCACGCTGGAGCCGCTCCCGGAGCCCGTCTGCGTCGACCTGATCAATTACTTTTTCGAACACTATCCCCTGCACGTCATCGATCCGGCCCTCTATCGCAGAGAGATCCTGAAATCGGCCAACGGAAATCCGTTTCACATCAGGAACATGTTGTGGCATGGTTCGCGGGAAAAGTATGTCGACGCCGAAGAAATCCGGAAACTGCGGCAGGTCGACGAGGGGCATTACTTCAACATGGGCCCGATCTATATTTTCGGCGCGGCGATGTTCACGCTGTTCAAAATCTTCTCGATCGGTTCCGACAACAGGGAGTTTTACATCTATTTCTCGGCTCTCGGATTTCTCGCCTACCTCGTATTCAGGGTATTCAGGGCCTTCTTCCTCTTCCGCCCACAAAAATAGCTTTGCAAAAATATAGCCCAATACTTTACCGTCGTTTTGCCACGCCGTGTGTACTTCATTCACATAGGTGATTACTCATCGTGGTGGATGAGAGGTACGTTAAGGGGCAGCCCAAAGGCTGCCCCTTTGCATGTGTGTGGCGAGCTTTGCCGCCTTCCCAGGGCGACTCGCCATCTTGCGGCAATATCAGGGGCGGACAATCTTGATCAACGCCTCGATCGCGCGATCGTCATCGCATTGGCCGAGCCAGAACACGGCCTCCTTCCGGACTTTGGGATTGGGATGAGTCTTCGCGATCTTGATGATGTATTCCACGCCGCTCCCGTCTGGCAACTGTGTGAGCGCGAACAGAGCGCTCTTCTGCACATCCGTATCGTCGCCGGAGAAGGCGATGTCGTTCAACGTCGCGATTGCTTTCTCCGAAGCTCTCTGACCGAGCCAGAACGCGGCTTCTTCCCGGACTTTCTTGCCCGAATTCTTCCGTGCAAGCTTTATCAAGGCGTCCACTCCCCGGTCTCCTTCCATCTGGCCGATCCCGAAGATTGCTTTTTTGCGGACGCTTTCTGAACGGTCGGTTTCTGCCGCTTCTATGAGGACTTTCAGCGCCTCGTCGGTGTCCATTTGCCCGAGCCAGAAAGCAGCTTCCTCTCTTACTTTGTCTGCCTCCGAACCCGTGAGAATGTCATGCAAAAACGAGAGAACATTCGACGACGGCGCGTGGAGGCCGATGGCCTCCACGGCGTGTTCCTTGACCCTGGAGGATCGGGTTCCCTCAAAGCGCGATTTCAGAAATGCGATGCTTTCTATGTCATCAGCCCCTCCCACCCAGATCAGGGGATCCCCCTCAAGGTCAACGTGAAGCGAGAGATTCGTCACCTTAATCTGATCGGTTTCGCCGGCAGCAGAAATGTGAAAGAGAATGCCGATCTCTTTCATGACCTTATGCCGCCGGCTGTCCATATCACCCACAAACGTGACCCCGTCCGTAACGGTGAAATTGCCCGATGTTCGCTCACGGGAAACGTCCACCTGTTCTCGCCCGGTCAGCAGCTCGCCCAGGGAAGGCTTATTTCTCCTCGTATCGGAATAGAACGACCCGATGAATGAATTCTCCGGCATGAGTCTCTGGATGCTGTAGGCGATCCAGTACCCCTTGCCGAACCCTCTTTTCTTCGCTTCGTCGACGGCCCCCTTCCAGCGCTGTGCGAGTCCGGGTGTTTCGGGAGCAAGCGATCGGGTCGAATCCGGATAACGAACGATCATCTGCGCGGGGAGGCGCAGGGGCCCGGCAGCGACGAGCAGTGTGCAGAGAGCCCAGAAGAGCCGCGGTAACCTCCCGCCCATGGCTCACTCCTTTCCCTTCGGTTTCATCTCAAGGATTTCAAGAAGAGCCGCGCGGGCTTTATCGGTTCCAATCTGTCCGAGCGCGTTCACCGCAGTGCTTCGCACCCGCTTATTTCCGCCATTCCTCGCTATGTCAGTCAGGATCGGTACGGCTTCATCGCTCCCGGTGTTCCCGAGCGCATTCACTGCGGCTAATTGCAGTTCAGGATCGGTCTCTTCTTTGGCGCACGTTCCCAACACTTTGATGGCCGCTGGATCGTCGCTATTGTTGCCGATTTGGTACAGCGCCTGTTTTCGCACCTCGGGCTCCTTCGCCTTGCGGACGATGTCGAGCATCAGGCCGGCGTCGTGTCCTCCGCTCAGGTTTCCGAGTGCGAAGACGGCAGTCTTGGCGACCTTCTCGTTTGTGCTTGTCAGTGCGATCTGGGCGAGAAACTTCTTCGGCCCATCTCCTCCCACATTGCCGAGACTGTAGAGAGCGGCCTCTTGCACTTTTGGATCCTTGCTTTGTCCGGCGATTTCTTCGAGGGCGCCTATCGCACCTTCGCCTCCGACATTTCCCAACGCATACGCTGCCGCCTTACTCAGCTCATCGTCAGGGTCGTTCATTGCCGCATCCTTCAGCGCCGAAACCGAGACCGCGTTTCCCTGATTTCCCAGGGCATACATTGCCGCCTTCCTTACCTCGAGGTCGACCGCCTCTTTGAGCACGCGCCGGAGTTCCCGCGAAGCCACGTCCGTTGAGATATTGCCGATCGCATTTGCCGCCGCCTTCGCCAGCGTCACATCCGCGTCAGTACGGGCGATTTCTCCGAGGAACGTAGCGGCCGAATCGCCCTCGGTGTTTCCCAGCGTATAAAGCGCGGCAGTGCGCAATTCAGCTTTGGCTTTTGATCGGACGACTTGCTTCAATGCGTCTACCGACTCCGGCCCGTCGCTGTTGCCGATGGCATAGATTGCATCCTTCTGCACCTTCGTGCTGGGGTCCTTCAGGGCAATTTCCCCGAGCTTCTTCCTGCTTGCCGGTGAATCGAAGTTGCCGAGGATGTAAACGATTTTGCTGCGGAAGTTGTCGCTCGGCATCTGATCGTACAGAGAGACGATGGAGGCGTACGCCTTTTCGCTTCCCATGTTTCCGAGCGCGTACAGCGCCGCAAGTTTCACGTCCTCATCGGCCGTATCGTTCAACCCCTTGACGATTTCCCCGTACTCCGGCTTACCTTCGCGGTCGAGTTGATAGGCGATGCGGACCATGTTCGAGTTTGCGTCGTTCACCCACTTGCTCTTTGGATACGATTTAATGAAGTCGCGATAACAACCAAAGACCTGTTCCTTGTCTTCTCCAATCTTATCGCGGGTGTAGCAATACCAGTAGCTCGCCGCATCGAGCAGACTGCTTTTCTGGTACTTTTTGATCAGGCCCGCAAAGGCTTTTTGAGCGTCGGACCACTTCTCATCCAGGATGTCATTGTAGGCCTTCTCGTACGCTTTTGCCGCCGTCTCCTGGGCGCGGGACTGGGAATGGATGAGGAGCACGCAGGCTATAACGGCGAGCGGCAGAAACGTGAGCGGTTGCATTCTTCGAGTTCGTGTTTGCATTGAGATTCTCCAGGTTTACAGATTGGTTTTCTTCGATTGATTCGGCGGAGACCGGCGGGCGATGGCGCGCATTTCCTCGAGATTGATTTTGAGGAGAATCGACCTCTGGTCGACCCCTTTCTGCACAAGTTCGATCGCCGGGACTCCCGGTTTCACATCGATGTTAGCGAGTTGCAGCAGTATGACTTCAAGATCCTGAATGAGCCGGCGCATCTGCTGCTGGTCCGGTCTGTTCAGCGCCACCGTGAGGACGTTCGCTTGCTGAATGAGTTCTCGCGATACCTCCTGATTCCGGCTCAGATCGAGTGAAGAGCGGTGCTCTTCGTCGAGATTGGTGAGGCCGATGAGCAAGTTCTTCGAACGTTCCAGGTAAGCGACCGCCTGATCCGAAGTGCTGTCCTCATCCGGCGTCGGGCCGGTACTCAATAGATGCTCATCGTTCCGTGGAACTCCGGGCGGCGGGCCGCCGAAATATGTCCGCCCAAGATAGACTCCGACCGCCATCAGAAGCACCGCAGCGATGCCGTAGGCCCATGCGGGAACGCGGGCGGGGCGACCGGGATACGAAGCTCCACTTGCAACGGCCGGGCGTGATTTCTTGTCGTCGGCAGGAAACCTGGCGTTGAGCCGATCCCAGTACGACTCCAGGAAGTCGCGGTTTGGCTGTGGCTGGATGCGCTGATTCATAATCTGAAGCGTTGCCTGCAATGCTTCGAACTCCGTCCTGCAGCTCGGGCATGAGGCTAGGTGTGCGGCGAATTCATTTTGCAAGCCCGGCGCCAGCTCGCTATACAGGGCCTCCGGGAAAAGTTCCCGGCTCCGTTCACACGTCATCATCATTGTCCCTCCAGTCCGATGTCTTTTTTGTAGAACGCCAGTTCACGACGCAGGCGCTGAAGAGCACGGAAAAGGTGTGACTTGACCGTTCCCTCGGCGATGTTCATCATCTCCGCGATTTCTTTCAGGGGCAAGTCGTGGTAGTGCCGCAGCGAGAACACCGCGCGTTCCTGCACGGGAAGGCGGTTGAGGGCCTGCTCGATATGCTGCTGAATCATGACCGACTCGGTTTCTCTATCGGGGCTGCTTGTGACCGGACTGCTTGCGGCGCGACTGCTTCGCGCGTCCGGGTGAGCGGATCCATCCGCCGTATCCTCGTAGCCGGTATCGTCCCTGTATTCCATTCGTTTTCTCGATTGCTTGTCCCGGTGATCCAGGCAGAGGTTAACCGTAATCCGGTAGAGCCATGTGCTCCATTTTGCCTCGCGCCTGAAACGAGTCAGTGAGCGGTACGCCCGGATGAAGACTTCCTGCGACAGATCCTCCGCGTCGTGATGGTTGCGGGTCATATCGTACGCAAGCCGGTAAACATCCACGTTCGAGCGTTCGACGAGCTGCCGAAAGGCCTCCCGGTCGCCCTGCTGAGCACGATCGATCAGCAGCTGTTCATCGGTCACTGGAGCTCCTTGTTTGCAATAATAAGACGGAAAGTAGCATGAAAAGGTTTACAGAACAAGGCGCTAAAGACCGCAAACGCGCCCAAATTCGATTCAAACCGGTATCCGCGATGCGGGATGCGGGGGAACCGGACCGGTTGTGGCATGCGTCAAAGGAAAAGTTGATATTACCTTCGCAGAAGGTTACATTCATACCACACAAATCGACATAAATTGGTGGCGTCAGAGCCAGCAAACGAATACTGCGACCCGGTAGTCGATCAGAGGAAAACACAGGTTTCATTACACATTTTCTTTCCCTTCTACCTAGCCATCCCGGCTCCCCGAATACCTGCCGAACGAATCGGACAACCATCGAAACGAGATTAGCATTCTAGCCCGGACCCCCGTTGGGTCGGATCGACCCCGCCCTGTACCGCAGAGCCCCGGCTCGGTCCCGCCTCGCGGGAAATGGCGGGACGAGCGGGACGGCGAGGACACTACTTGTCCGACCGGGAAATTTTCAAATTGCCGGCGCCGTGCTTAAACCTGGCAGGCCGGATAGAGTCGTAATACGGTCAGAAGCAAACGTCTTGCCCCGGCAGATACCGGGGAAAAGCTTGGTGGAAAAACTGGTTGAGGAGAACGAGAAATGAGCAGCAGAAGAAAATTGCGTATCGGGATCATCGACCTTGTCACCAAGGGACCGACGCGGGCTCTTTTCGCGCGCGTCATGAACGCGAATCTTGCCAGCATCATGCCGCAGGTCGTGGGAGTATGGTGCGAAGAACTGGGGCACGAAGTAACATTTGTATGCTATACCGGTTTTGAGAATTTGGTCGATGAACTGCCGGAGCGAGTCGACCTTCTCTTCATCTGCGCTTTTACAGAATCCGCGCTCACCGCATACGCGATCAGTCATCTCTTCCGTTCCCGGGGTGCTGTCACGGTCCTCGGCGGCCCTCACGCCCGCTGCTACCCCCAGGATGCAATGCGATACTTCGACTACGTGGCCGGGTTCACGGACAAGGCGGTGGTCCACGATATCGTGCAAGACTGTTCGCAGTATCGACCGATGGGTAGGCACGTTGGCGCCGCCAGTCAGCCTGCGTCGCTCCCCGGCGTCCGCGAACGGTGGAAATTCATTGAACCGACGCTCCGAAAAGCGCTCTTCATGAAAATGGTCCCTATGCTCGGCAGCCTGGGGTGTCCCTATACCTGCAGCTTTTGCATCGATTCGACCGTGGCCTACCAACCGCTCGATTTCGAAGTAATGAAAGATGACCTCTCCTTTCTACTCGAAAAATACAAACACCCGCTCGTGGGCTGGCACGATCCGAATTTCGGGGTGCGATTCGACGACTACCTGGATGCAATCGAGGAGGCGGTGCCCCCGGGCAGAATCGATTTCATCGCCGAAAGCAGCCTGTCGCTGCTCTCGGAGCCGCACGTGAAACGCCTAAGGCGCAACGGGTTTAAAGCGCTCCTTCCCGGGATTGAGTCGTGGTACGATCTCGGCGATAAGTCGAAAACGGGCAGATTGACCGGCATGGGCAAGGTCACCCAGGTCTCCGAACAGGTCAATATGATCCTGAGGTACATTCCCTATGTTCAGACGAACTTCGTCCTCGGACTCGACGTCGACGAAGGCCGGGAGCCGTTCGAGCTCACGAAAAAATTTGTGGATCTTACGCCCGGGGCGTTTCCGGGCTATTCCCTGCTTTCGGCATTCGGGCAGGCAGCGCCGCTCAATCTCGAATACCAGCGCGCCAATCGGGTTCTCCCGTTTCCATTCCATTTCCTCGACAACAACCACGCCATGAACGTGAAACCGAAGAACTACGCATGGAGAGAGTTTTATTCGAACGTGATTGACCTGGGGAAGCATACCTTCTCGTGGCGCGCGATTGTTAATCGCCTGCTTGCGACGGACGCGTTTATCCCCCGATGGATGAACGTGGTGAGGGCGGTGTCGTCCGAAGGTTTCGGCCGGATCAAATATAACACCGAGGTGCGTCGCCGGCTTGACAGCGAGCCGGGATTCCGGAGTTATTTTGAACAGGAAACAAACGAGCTGCCCGACTTCTATGAAGCGCAGGTCAGGAGGGATCTCGGGCCGCTGTGGCACTCGCTGCCCCCGGGGGCGGTGTGCCACGATCCGAATGCGTATCTCAAGTCGGTGACCGATGGGGAAGGAGCGAAGCCGCCTGTTCCCACAAACGGAGACCGAACCCTCGTTGCCGCAACCAAGGAGCGGGTTTCCGGGATGCCTGGAAAGTAATCCGGCAGGCCGGCGGGGATCCGCTCGACCTTCAGAGGTGAAGACCTCAAAATCGATCCATCTATTAGGAGGACACAATCATGCCAGTCAAACCAATTCCGGAGGGATATCATACCATTACTCCCTACCTCGTTGTCCAGGGGGCAGGCGCATTGCTCGATTTCGTGAAAAAAGCGTTCGACGCAAGAGAGGTCGAGCGGATGGCCTCCCCTGATGGCACGATCATGCACGCCGAGGTGACAATCGGCGACTCCCGCCTCATGATCTCCGATGCCCGCGGTGAGAGTAAACCGAAAACGGGCATGCTTTACCTTTACGTGAAGGATGCCGATGCCACCTACAGGAGAGCAATCCAGGCCGGGGCGTCGTCAGTGATGGAGCCTGCCGATCAGTTCTACGGAGACCGGAACGCCGGGGTCCGGGATGCGCATGGCAACGAATGGTGGATGGCCACGCACAAGGAGGATGTCCCTCTCGAGGAGATGAAGAAACGCGCAGAGGCTCGCGCGAAGAGTCAGTCCTGATAACAATCCCCGGTCATTCCAACTAAGCGGTCCCCCGGGCGCCTCGACCGGGCAATTTCTCATGTGGAAGAATCGATGAAAAGAATAAGAATCTTTTTCTTTGCTCTGTTTTGTTCGGCCGCCTCCCTGTGGGCGCAGCCGCTTGAATATCCAAAGGCCCAAAAGCTCGACCACGTCGATTCGTATTTCGGCACACCGGTCGCGGATCCCTATCGATGGATGGAGAGCGACACTTCGAAGAGCGTCGCCGCGTGGGTTGAAGCCGAGAACAAAGTCACGTTCGGGTATCTCGGAAAAATCCCGTTCCGTGAGCACATCAAGGAACGGCTCACGAAGATCTGGAACTATCCGAAGTACACTGCCCCCTTTCGCGAGGGAGAGAATTACTACTTTTACAAGAATGACGGCCTTCAGAACCAGAGTGTCCTCTATATCCGGCACGGTCTCGAAGCGGCCCCCGAAATCCTTCTCGATCCCAACAATCTCTCTGCCGACGGAACCGTAGCCCTGGGCGGCCTCGGATTCTCGAAAGACGGAAAGTACCTGGCGTACGGCATCTCGCGCAGCGGTTCGGACTGGCGGGAGATCTACGTGATCGAGGTCGGGTCGAAAACACAACTGCCCGACAAGATCAAGTGGGCAAAATTTACGGGCATTTCGTGGTTTCGCAACGGTTTCTTCTACAGCCGGTACGACGCGCCGGCCGACACGACCAAGGCATTGACGGCGAAGAACGAATACCAGAAAGTATATTATCACGAGGTAGGCAGCGAGCAGAGTAGCGACAGGCTGGTGTACGAGGATCAGGCCCATCCTTTGCGGACGTTCGGCCTATCGGTAACCGAGGACGAGCGCTACGGCGTCCTCATGATCGATCAGGGCGGTTCGACGGGGAATGCCGTCTACTTCCGCCAAATGAGCGGGGGAGACACAAGCTTTCGGCCGGTCATCGAGACATTCGACGATAATTTTTCCCTGGTCGGAGTCATCGATCGCGGGATTGTCCTGCGGACGGATCGCAAGGCGCCGAACGGCAGGGTGATACTCGTCGATCCCTCCGCGCCGGGAGAGCGCGACTGGAAGGATGTCTTACCGGAACAAAAAGATGCACTCATGAGTGCCTCCCTGGTCGGGGGCAAGCTCGTCGCGACCTACATGAAAGATGTAAGCCACCATGTCTATGTTTACGACACCGGAGGACGGGTTGAGAACGAAATTACGTTGCCGGCCCTTGGCGCGGTGACTGGGTTCTCGGGCAAAAAGGACGATCAGATCGTATTTTACAGCGCAACATCATTTACCTTTCCCCCGACCATCTATCAGTATGATTTTCGCACGAAGGAGTCGAAGCTCTACCAGAAGCCGAAGATCGATTTTGATCCGGACTCGTACGAAACCAGGCAGGTATTCTATAAAAGCAAAGACGGCACCCGGATACCGATGTTCATCGTCCACAAGAAGGGGCTTGTTCTCGACGGAAAAAATCCGGCTCTTCTCTATGGGTACGGAGGTTTTAATATCAACCTGACGCCTCAATTCAGTGCATCGCGGCTTCTCTGGCTCGAATCCGGCGGCGTATTTGCACAGGCAAACCTGCGGGGCGGGGGCGAGTACGGCGAGGAATGGCACCGGGGCGGAATGGGACTCAATAAGCAGCACGTCTTCGACGACTTCATCGCTGCGGCCGAGTATCTGATCGCGGGAAAATACACATCGCCCCAGTCGCTTGCGATCCAGGGCGCATCAAATGGGGGGTTGCTGATCGGGGCTGTCATCAACCAACGCCCCGATCTCTTCCGGGTCGCACTGCCCGCAGTCGGAGTCATGGATATGCTTCGATTCCAGAAGTTTACGATCGGTTGGGCGTGGGTCCCGGACTACGGTTCGAGCGACGATTCGGTGAACTTTCGAAATCTGTATTCGTTTTCGCCTCTGCACAATATCCATGAAGGGGTTCGGTACCCGGCTGTGCTCGTATCGACGGCCGACCATGACGACCGGGTCGTGCCGGCGCACTCATTCAAATACATCGCCACTCTGCAGGAGAAGTATCACGGGAATAACCCGGTCCTGATCCGGATCGAGACGAAGGCAGGCCACGGCGGAGGGAAACCTACTTCGAAGATTATCGAGGAGACGGCAGACATCTACGCTTTCACTTTCTATAATATGGGTCTCACGCCGCGATAGCCGCCGTTTAAGTCAATTTTCGCGCACTCTCCAAAGTAACGTTCCCGTTTTACTCCTTTCTGGCCCCGGTGATGACCCTGCGGACCATGTAACATTCACCTCCCCCTCGGTCGCTGTTGACTTTTCAGAAAAATCTCCCAATATTATCTCAGCGTTGCATTGGGAGGAAATCAGCTGAGGTGCACGGCTGCTCTCCGGCGGCCGGCAGCATTCCTTAGGGAGAGAGGAGATTTACCATGTCCATCCAGCCCCGCAGTACGTTTTCCAGTCTTGTCGGTGCCTCGCGCATCCTACTCCTCGTACCTGTATTGCTCTTGTATGGGGGATGCAAAAAATCCGAGGGTCCAACCTCGCCCGGCCCGCCCGTGCCGATCGGGAAACCTATCTCCGACAGCCTCCGTACGGCGGTAATCGGATTGGTTCAACAGAAATTCGCGTCCCTCGCGTGGCTGAATCTCCCGGCCGACAATCAGCAGATGGCGCAGTTCCTCAAGAGTCTGCCGGCTTTCGAAGATGCGGGCGTTCTTGGAGGAAATGCCTGGGGCAGATTTGTCGACGGACGCCTCCTGCTCGTTGTTCACAACCGTCCGGTGGGAGATTCGTTACTCGGCTTTGAGAAATCGCCGATCCGCCGGATAGTGCAGGATCAGGACCTTCCCTCCTCGCGGCAAGCCCGCGTGCTAAATGCCATGGGCTCACATTTCGTCAACCCCACTGGCGCTCTCAACGCCCTCCTCTCGGGTAACGGCTATCAAATTGTCGGAGGGACCGGATCGGTTGATTCGCTGAAGAGCGTCCAGGGAGACGGAGTTTTTTATATAAGCGCTCACGGCGGAGAGGGTCTCCTGAGCGACAGCTCGCACGACTTCGGTGTATGGACATCAACGAGGGCAGACAGCATTGGCGAAAAGAAGTACAGGACCGAACTCGACAGCAAGGAACTCTGCTACTTGACGGAAGATGTGGATGACACCCTCTACGGCGCAAATCCGACCGTCGAGACGCATTATGCGATCACCCGGCGATTTGTGATCGCCTACATGGCCTTCGGCAAGAACTGCCTGATTTACATTGACGCGTGCCGCAGTGCCAATCAGGGGTTCCGCGATGCGTGTTTGGCCGCCTCCGAAGGAGAGACGGGCGTGTACGTCGGCTGGACCGACTATGTCGGCGACCAGGAGGCATACCGGGCAGCCCGGTTTGTCTTCGACCGGCTTCTGGGTGCAAACGCCAGCTTTACCAACAACAGTCCCCCGAAGGAAATTCCTCCCCAGCGCCCATTCGACTATAAACAGGTGTGGGCGGACATGGACAATAGGGGATTCGACCGCTATCAGGACCGGAATAATATGGGGAATCTCGCATACCTCACGTATTACACGAAAAATTCCACATTTTCACTGCT
>DASQAZ010000106.1:0-31075 GCA_035635475.1 Bacteroidota bacterium
GCTTCGAGGAGAGTGCGGATGTCTTCGGCCTTCCGGACAGGCCGGCCCGAAACGTTCGCGTAGACCGGAATACGCGCATCCTGAATCGCGGCCTTCCTGAGAGCGTGCCGCAGGTCGTTGCGGGCGCCGTCCATGAGCGGCGAGTGAAAGGCCCCGCTGACGACGAGCTCTTTAACCAGCTTCGCTCCGCGTGCTTTGGCGATCTGCATTGCTTTCCGGACCCCCTCGATGGAACCGCTGATCACAATCTGACCGGGAGAGTTGAAATTTGCACACTGCACGATGCCTTCGCTCGCCGCTTCGGCGCAAATTGCCGCTACGACCTCGGGCGTGAGCCCGATGACCGCAGCCATCGTGCCTTTTCTCTCTTCACCCGCCTGCTGCATGAGCGCGCCGCGAAGCCCGACCAGCCGCAAGCCGTCTTCGAATGTCATCGCGCCGGAGAAGACCAGTGCGGAGTACTCGCCAAGGGAATGACCGGCAGCCATCGCCGCATCGCCGACATCGAGAAGGCGGGTCAACGCGATGCTCTGAACAAAAATTGCGGGCTGGGTTGTTCCTGTCTGCTTCAACCTTTCCCCGGGCCCCTCAAAAGAAATTTTCGATAGTGGAAAACCGAGTATGGCGTCGGCCCGGTCGTACAGCTCCCTCGCAGCGGAGCTTCGTTCATAGAGTTCCTTCCCCATCCCGACGTATTGGGATCCCTGGCCGGGGAATATGTACGCGATCCGGGGCATCGCTACGGTTTATTGGGGTTATTGAACGCCCATTTGAGAAGCACCGCTCCCCAGGTGTACCCCGCGCCGAAGCTTGAAAGAACGAGGGTATGCCCGCGCTTGAGTTTGCCGCAGTTCCACCACTCGGACAGACACAAGGGAATGGTCGCCGCGGTCGTATTCCCATAGCGGTCGATGTTGATCATGACCTTCGCAGGGTCGAGGCCCATCCGCTCACGGCAGGCGTCGATAATCCGCAAGTTTGCCTGATGCGGGACGAGATAATCGACATCGTCGCCCGAAAGGTTATTTCGCTTCATGATCTCCTCCGAGACGTCAGCCATGCCGATGACTGCAATTTTGAAGACGGCCTTGCCGTCCTGAAAGAGGTAATGCATTTTTTTGTCGACGGTTTCGTGGGTTGGGGGATGAAGGCTTCCGCCGCC
Source organism: Bacteroidota bacterium (assembly GCA_035635475.1). Taxonomy (GTDB): domain Bacteria; phylum Bacteroidota; class Ignavibacteria; order UBA10030; family SZUA-254; genus VBOC01. The sequence continues at coordinate 1,163 of DASQAZ010000106.1, forward strand.
CTCCATGTAGAGGTATTTCCCGCCTGAACCGTCTGCATACAGCTTGTGGTCGATGATACCGAGATCCGGATCGGCGCTGGGCTCGAGGAGCACCGCTGCCGCCGCATCGCCGAAGAGAATACAGGTATTCCGGTCTGTGTAATCGGTGATCGAGCTCATCTTGTCCGCTCCGACCACGACAACCTTCTTGTAAGCGCCGCTCCGGATGAACTGCTCTCCCATCACGAGCGCGTACAGGAACCCTGAGCAGGCCGCCGAGACGTCGAACCCCCACGCTTTTCGTGCGCCTATTTTCTCCTGGATCAGACAGGCGGTCGAAGGGAAAAACATGTCGGGAGTGACGGATGCAACAATGATCACGTCAATTTCTTCCGCGCCGATACCGCGGTTTTTCAACGTCGCCTCGATAGCCCTCGCGGCCATGTCGGAGGTGGCGCCCTCCCCGAGGATCCGGCGCTCCCTGATGCCTGTACGGGTCAGGATCCATTCATCAGTCGTGTCGACCATCGTTTCAAGCTCGGCGTTTGTCAGAATTTTTTCCGGAACATAATGCCCGACTGCGGTTATTGCGGCTCGAACGGTTTCAGGCATCCTCGTCATTTTGCCGCCGCCAGAGAGTCGCGAATGCTGCCCGTAATGTTTTTTCTCACCATTTCCTCGGCTTTCAAAATCATGTTCTTAATCGCCTTCGGCGTGGATTTCCCGTGTCCGATGATCGATACTCCGTTGACGCCGAGGAGCGGAACGCCCCCGTACTCCTGATAATCGAAATCCTTCATCACGGAACGCAGCGTCCGGCTCATCATGCCCACCCAGATTTTACTGAATACATTCTTCGCCGCATGATTTCGAAATTTCGTTTTCAGGAGATCGAGAACGCCCTCGGCGAACTTCAAGACAACGTTTCCGACAAAGCCGTCGCAAACCACCACGGACGCCTTTCCCTTGAGGATGTCGCGTCCCTCGACATTGCCGATGAAGTTGAGGCGGCTCTTCGCGAGGAGTTGGTAGGCTTCCCGGGTGAGGTCGTTGCCCTTCGAGCTTTCCTCGCCGATGCTCAAAAGTCCGACCGTTGGATTTGGAAGCATCAGCATCTCGCGGGCATAGATGGTTCCCATGACGGCAAACTCGTAGAGATGCTGGGGCCGGCAATCGACATTCGCGCCGGCATCGAGGAGAAGACAGACTCCCATTTCGGAGGGAAAGAACGCGCCGATGGTGGGACGCCCGATGCCTTCAATGCGTCCGAGAATCAGCGTCGAAGCCGACATCACCGCACCCGTATTTCCGGCGCTCACGAATGCGTCGGCCGCGCCTTCCTTATGGAGGGACACTCCGACGGCAATCGATGAATCTTTTTTTTCTTTGACGGCGGCCATCGCACCGTCGTCCATCGTTATTATCGAAGGGGCGTTAACAATCTGATGATTCAGATTGTTCTCCGTGAGGCGGTGAAGTTCTTCCTGGACCACCGACTGCGGGCCGACAAAAAGAACCTCAAGACGGTCCTTCGCTTCCCGCATCGCTTCGACGGCGCCCGCGACCACGTTGCGGGGAGCAAAATCCCCCCCCATCGTGTCTACGGCAATCCGTATGTGTGACCGTTCCCTGGCCAAAAACCTTCACGAGTTAACGGCAGCCAGCCACCCCTGACCCGTTGCCCGGCCGACTTCCCGGGCGAGTCCTTTGCCCGCCACCGGCGGCCTTTTCAGGGGGTTTTTGACCCGCAGCCGTCCCGCGATGTCCCGCACGGCGGGACCGAGCCGGGACGATGGTATCCGCGGGAATGGCACTACTTATGATTCTTTGGGAACAATAATCGAGCGCCCATGATAGTACCCGCAATTGGGGCACGCGCGGTGGAGGAGTTTTTGTTCGTGGCAATTCGGACATTCGGCCATGGACGGGACCGTAGCCTTGTAATGGGTTCGCCGTTTGGCTCCGCGGGATTTTGAATGACGACGCTTCGGGTTGGGCATCTGGATTCTTTCTCTGGGTGATCAACGATTCATGTAACCTTCAAGGCCCCGCCAGGGCGAACTGTCTTCCGTTTCCTGACACTCGCAGTCCCGCTGGTTGCGGTTTACGCCGCACCGGGGGCACAATCCCTTGCAGTCCTCCTTGCACAACAATTTCAGGGGAACCGAGAGGAGGACCGTTTGCCGGACATCCTCCGAGAGATCGATGACGGGCGTGTCCGGTGTGATGACCTGAACCTCATCGGCCGGATACGTCGCCGTGTCCAGGTCGTCATACACGTAAAACATGGTGTAACGGCCCGAGAGGGGCTGTTCAAAATCTTCGATGCATCGATCGCACTGGAAGGCCCCCGATGTATTCAGGTCGACCTTCAGAAAGATCTGGCGGGGCGTCTTATCGAGGACTGCGTCGACGTTGACAACCCTCCTGAAATTCTCGCCGAGCCCGATCTCCGCGGCTTCGGCGGTCAAATGATATTCGTGGAGTCCATGGGAGAGCTGCGAGATCCTGATCCTGAGCGCATGGGCCGGCACTTTCGGTTTCACAGAGACTCCGATGACTCTCAGACTCTCAAAATTAGGCATTTTGGAAGAAAACCGGAAATAATATAGAGAATTATCGCGCGATAGTCAAGAATGTGAGGCCTCGAGGCGGTGAATCCGGCCTGTTTTGGAGCTTCGAGGATGCGGGGAGAGGGGGCCTGTAGCCGGTCTACCGGCTACGGATGGAAGCCAGGTGTGGGGCATGGTACCCCAGCCGTCGCACCAACGGCGGAGTAGCGATGAGAAGCCCCGATCTGCGGGGGAAGTGCCCGGTACCGGGCGTTCGAAGTTCGCTAGACGGCTTCGACCGGCCGTTCCGCGGGCCGTCCGACCTTGTCGAGCAGAGCGCTCTCAACATACGCCACGGTTTCGGTGAGCGCGTCGGCGAACTTCTTGAAATCTTCCTTATAAAGAAACAACTTGTGCTTTTCGTACTTCTCTTCACCGATCCGGCGGCTCTCGGTGATGATGACGTAGAAATCTTTGGCGGATTTTGTCGCCTTTACATCGAAAAAGTAGGTCCGCTTCCCCGCGCGCACCCGTTTCGTAAAAATGTTCTCATTGCTGGTATCAACAGTTTCCATAAGCGTGCTTCTCCCTCTCCAAAAAATATTTGTAGGTTAGGTGGCAGGTTTGACTGCACAACAATCCCCCGGTTGCTCCATCACCTCCTTACGACCGCCACTTTGCCGGCGGCAACTTTTGATCCAGCTTCAGAATAGGCGACGACCACGTAGACGCCGGTTTGCACCAATCGGCCATTGAGATCGGTTCCGTCCCAGAATCCCACCCGTCCCCCCGGCGTAGTGATTTCCCGCATCAAGCGCCCGTCGATGCTTAGAATCTTGAGCAGAGATCCCTGTATGAGGCCGTCCACGACCAGCGACCGGGATGCAGGAAGATAATAGGGATTCGGAGAAAACGACAGCTTGTCGAATTCCGGTTTCGGCGCAAGGGCGGGAGTCCCCAGGCTCGACAGACCCTTTTCCGTTCCAAAATACATCGTTCCGGCCGCGGCATTCATACTGATCGAGGCAACATCATCATCGAGGAGTTTGCCGCCGGTTCCGGTGACGGTGTAATGCGCAAGGATTGAGGTCCCGTCCGGCGAATAAACGAAAACACCGGTCCGCGTTGCGACCCACTTGTTATTCAGAGGATCGACAACAATACCCTGAATCAGCTGGTCACTGATCGGATGGTACGATGCGATATGATTCTTTGGGTCGCTCGGGTCGAAGATAATGGAAATCCCCTGATCGGTCCCGATCCAGAGATTGCCGTCGTTATCGACCGCGAGCGCATACGCCTTGTCGCTCGTAAGGCCGTCGGAGGTCAAAAGTCTTCCCCAGCCGTTCACTGTCCCGGGAATCGAGAAGTTCTCATTATAATAGTAGACCCCGGGAGCGCGCCCGGTGACAAACGGTTCGAACCGGCTGTAATTTGCAAACCACTTCGTGCCGTAGAGATCGATGACGACATCAGTGAAAACGATGACGTTCGGAGTTCGCGTGATCAGGCTGCGGACATATCCGAGGGAGGAGTCCGGATTGAATTTTACGACGGCAGTATCGCCGGGCGGGGTTCGGTCGGCGATCCACGTGACGCCCGACTGATCGGTTGCCGAGCCCGCCGCGACCACGTATGACGGATCAACCGACGGCGGCATACCGTTCGTACGATTGAGGACCTTCTTTACATTGCCCGCGTCATCGACGATCGCGATCCCGTTCCCCCAGCTGCTGACCCATTTTGAATCGTTCGATCCCATCGAGACTTTATAGTAATTATTGCTTCCCAATTGCGGATCATCCTGAACGGTATACGCTCTCCAGCGGACGCCGTCGAAGCTCATGAACCCGCTGCCGTTATTCGTGCCCGTTCCCGACCAGACAACTCCTCTTCGATCGACAGCCAGGCCCACGAATTTGTCGGACGGGGGGCCGGGGGGAGTGATAAGGCGGGCGGTAAAATTCTGGTCGAAAAAGAGAATACCGGAGCCGGTGCCAACCAGAAGGTTTCCAGCCATGGCTGTGGGGCTCGATGGGAATCCGCCTGCGACCGGCCGCGCGGGAGATGTGCCGTTATAAACCAGAAGCCCTGCATCAGAAATAAGATAGAGATTCGGGCAGTCGGCGCAGGGCTGCCGGTTCGACGAGAGATCGAGCACGTTCAGTCCGGCGGTGCCGTCGACGGTGGCCCACGCTGATCCCCTTAACAATGCGAGGCCCGCAGGAGTTGCGGCGAAGAGCGTATCGAATGCGGTTTCGAGACGCCGGACCGTGTTCATCGGAAGCCCCTGGGCCGTCGTATAGACCTGCCATGAATCGGGCGCGGACGGATTTGGATTCGTGAGCGGCGTCGAGGCCACGCCCGCCCGCGTGGAGACCCAGATCATTCCATTAAAAACAGCCAGATCGGTTGCGCTCCCAACGAGGGCTCCGGATCCTGCGCCGAAGCGTTTGTACGTATCGCGAAATTCCATCCGCGGGATGGAGAACACACTGACACCGATATCGGAGAGAATCATCAGGGTGTCACCCAGAACTTTTAATCTATTGATGCCCTGCTGGGGTTCATGCTTGTCAAAGATATCGCTGACATACTCCCACGTTCGCGTCGATGGATGATAGCGATGGAGAAATCCGTCCGTGGCTCCGACCCAAATTGTCCCTTCCCGGTCAACCGCCACGGCCGATACATCGGTCGTCTGCAAACCCTCCGAGGCGGTAAGTTCGACGAACGTCTGATCGGCATCACGGTAGGAAAACATTCCTCCGCCCGTCACCGCCCAGACGGTCTGTCGGCCCGCGTCCCATGCGAGCTGTCGTATGTTCCGCTTCGCGGTATACGTCCTCCAGTCGCCCACACCCCCAAATCCCAGACCGGCACAAACACCCAGCAGCACCATCACCCTCCACCCACGGCTCACGCACTACCTCATGATCGGCATGACGAATTTATTTTCTCTTACCGGAGATGCTCTTCTGAAGGTCGGCAAGCTCGATCGCAGCGAGAGAGGCATCCCATCCTCTGTTGCCCACCTTTCCTCCTGCCCGGTCGATTGCCTGTTCGAGTGAATGCGTGGTCAGCACCCCGAAGGTAACCGGGACCGGGGTTTCAAGCGCGACGCGCTCAAGACCGGTCGCGACCGCGGCGGCCACATATTCAAAATGCGGCGTCTCGCCCCGGATCACGCATCCCAGACAGATCACTGCGTCGAATTTGCCCGAACGGGCCACCTGCTGCGCGAGCTGGGGAATCTCAAAAGCCCCGGGACAATAGAAAACGTCGATCGCATTCTCGGCGGCTCCGTGCCGGCGCAGACAATCGAGGGCGCTTTCGAGCAAACGCCTGGTAATGAACTCATTGAACCGGCTCACGACGATAGCGAATGAATACGGCTGCGCGGAGAGTTTGCCTTCGTGGATATTTGCCATGCTCGGGGGGGATGACTATTGCGCCGCGTGAACGGTGAAGAAAATCAGTTCGGGAGGAGCCTGCGGCGCATGATGTCCACAGTCTCGGGCGAAATTCCGATGCGCCCGAGGAGGTGCTCATCATCCTTCAACCCCCCGTGAAAATCCGAGCCCCCGCACTCAATGAGAAAGTACTCATTTACGATTCCGCGGTAGTACCGGACAAGGTCGGGCGTGTGACTCGGGTGGGTGACCTCGATCCCGTCGAGGCCCGACTTGATCAACCGTTCCAGGAGCAGTTCGCTGAGCGCCCGGCCGGGGTGGGCAAGAAACGAAAGCCCGCCGGCCGCGGCGATCAATGCCGCTGTGTCCTCAGGCGAGAACTCCTCTTTCCGCTCGTAGGCCGGCCTCCCGTTGCCGATATATTTGTTGAAGGCCTGATGGAAGGATTCGGCATGCCCCTCGCTCACCAACACGGACGCGATATGCGGGCGACCGATCGAATTGCCGGCAGCGTTCGCAAGCACTGATTCGATCTTGATCGGAATATTCATCCTGTTAAGTTTATCCACGATCCGTTCGGCCCGCCTGAGCCGTTTTTCACGGAACACCGCGAGCGATTCGAGAAGGGTCTTGTCGTGATAGTCGAAGAAGTAGCCGAGGATGTGCACTTCGAGATCATCGAGGGTTGCGCTGAGCTCCACTCCGGGTATGACCTCAACATCAAATTCCTTCCCGATCTCGATGGCTTCATCCAGCGCACCGACGCTATCGTGATCCGTGATGCTGATGATTTCGAGGCCGGCGGCTTTTGCCTTCTTGACGAGCTCGTAGGGCGAAAGTGCGCCGTCCGAATATGTGGAATGGAGATGGAGATCTGCCTTGGCGTCCACAGAACACTCCCGGGTCAGCTTGATTCAATTATAATGAAGTGCGGATTCAAGAAGCTCTCAGATGAAGAGATTCTTGAATTTCTCGTAGTCGTTGATAATCAGCTTGTTGCCCTGAAGCTCGAGGTGACCTTTCTTGATGAACATGTGAACCACCCGCGAAATGGTTTCTCGGGACGTGCCCGCCATGTTGGCAAGGTCTTGCTGCAGGGGGAGCTCATCGATCTCCACGCGACCCTTGCGGATCGTGCCGATATCATCGGCAAGCTGGAGGATTACATTTGCAACGCGCCCTGCGGCGTCTTTCAAGGAAAGGCTTTTGATTTGCGCATCCGCCTTCCTGAGCCGCATCGTCAGCTCCTTGAGCAGAGAGATGGCGACCGCCGGAACGTCCTGCATCAGCTTGAGGAAGTCGCGCCGGTGGATCATGAAAAGTTCCGCCTTCGTGATGGCGACAACACTGGCCGACCGTGCGAGCCCGTCAAGGATCGACATCTCGCCGAAGAAGTCGTTCTCGCCAAGGATCGAGAGGATCACCTCACGGCCGTCATCGTCGGTTCGGACAATCTTGACCTTTCCGCCGATGATGACAAAGAGCGCCGCGCCCGTTTCCTCTTCGAGGAGAATGATGCTCCCCTTCTTATACTTCTTCCGGACGCCGACGCGGACGATCTTCGCCAGCTCCGGCCCGTCGATATCGCTGAAGATCGGAACGTTGCGGATGAATTCCATCGCCTCGCCGAGATCGGAGGGAAGCGGCTGCTGCGAAGCGCTCGGCAGGTTCATAACGCTGCCTGCGATAAGATCGTGTATGAAGTCGTCATGTCTTCGGCATCTTCAAGCGAAACGAATAATATAGCGCCAGTGGGGTTGAAAGTCAAGTCTTTTAATTGACTTACGGCATTTCGAGGCAAAAAGTGTCCCCGATCTCCCCGATAGAATCCACTCGAAGTGGCCCCTTATATGTCATGTCCGGGCGTCAGGGCGGTTCCAGGCGCGGAGCACGCCGGGGGGCCCCACGGCATCCCTCAAACCACCTTCCGCTCCCGTCAGCGCGAAAGGAGAAAATAGGTCAGCGTGAACAGACTCAATTCACTCGCTGCGAGGGTTATTCCCGAAGCGACGTCAAGCCGCCGGACTTGCGACAATTTTCCTTCATCCCCCGTGCGGCGGTAGTCGTCGTAATAGTTGTCCGCCTTTATTTTAAAGTACGCGGCCGCGGCGCCGGTCAGCACGGTAGCCCCCGTGGTGATGTAAATCGGGAGGGCGCTCTTGGACTGTTCCCCCGACAGGTATGCAGTCGGCTGTGCCGGCGATCCTCCCTCCGAGGGGTGGAGCAGGACGTGCACCTCCCGCTGGTCGCCGGTCAGCGGGATCGACGCCTCCTGATATCCCTCCTTCGAAACCGTGACAAGAGCCAGCGGCGAGGCCGTACGGAGATCGAGCGGCGTTAGCCCGAGAACCGATCCACTGCGGCGGACCGTCGCACCGTAGGGTTCGGATGTTACATGGTAAATGAAAGGAATGGTGACGGTTCGGACCAGGTGCTCACCGGCGTGTGCCGTCACCGTTTCAATGACCGCGGGGTTAAGCCAGCTATGGGTGTCGGGTGGGACGTAATGAATAATATGTAATCCCTCGCTGATCGTTACGGGGGCGAGAGGAGTGGTTCCCAGGCAGGCCGTGTCCGCGTAAACCCTGACGCCCGGGCGCTCTGTGCGCACCTCAAGGGTTGGCGCCTGCGCCGGCGCGGTCGCAGTCGTATCCGCCGGCCGGGTTGTGTCCGGAATGCACGGCGAAGCATGGAGAGAAGACCGCAGCAGAAGGAACAAGCCGAGGGTGATTGATTTCATGGGGAACTCGAGTGTTTGAATGCCATGACGGAACGGTCCTCCGCGAACAGGAAGAGGTACCGCCCCGCCGCCACCGGCATGGTCTTAATCCGCCCCTCTGATTTATACTGCCAGAGGATCTCTCCGCTTGCGGTGTCGAAGGCATACAAAGTCTTGTCGAGCGATCCGATATAAACGGCACTTCCCGAGACCAGGGGCGGCGCATTGACAACGCTGTTTGTTGTCGTTCGCCAGAGGACGCGCCCCGTTTGGGCATCGAGGGAGAATACTGTCCGTCCGCTCGTCCCGACAAAAACAGCGTGATCGTTGACTGCCTGCGATGAATAGATTTTTGCGTCGAGCGCCTGTTTCCAAACCAGTTTTCCCGAACCGGCATCGAAGGCGTAAAACGTGTTATCAAGAGATCCGACGAAGACTTTCCCGAGCGTGACGGACGGGGAGGCCAGAACGCTTCCGCCGGTTTTCGCAGTCCATCGCAATTTTCCGTCGTCGATGCCGACCGCATAGACGTCCCCGTCATCGCAGCCGAAAACGACGACAACCCCGTCGCTCGCCGGCGAGGATCGTACGGTTCTCGTCCGAAGGTTTATCGGGAGCGTAAAGCGCCAGATGATCTCCCCATTTCTTGAGTCCGCGCAGATGAGGCTGCCCTCCAGGGAGGTTGCATACAATCGCCCGTTCATCAGGAGCGGCGACGTTTCGATGTCTCCGAGCTTCGCGCGCCATTCGATCTTGGCGGTGACAAGATTGTAGGCCACGAGACTCTCCTCGGTCCGGCTCAGCGCGAGATACATCAGGCCGCGATCGACGACCGGCGTGCCGACGATCGCCGTGCCGAAGTCGTACTTCCCCATGCCCCTTCCTGTCGGAATGTCGATGACGTGAACCTCCCCGGACAGGTTTCCGACGAAGAGGTAGTTGCCCATAATCGCTCCGGAGTAGGGGCTGAAGCCGGCGGAGGCATCATACTCCCACAATCGCGCCAGCGGGGGGTCGACGGAACTGTGGGCGACATTCGTTCGCCCGATCCCTCCGCCGTACATCGTCCAATCCTCGCGCGAAGGGACCGGGATTTGCTGAAGCCGAAGGTAGCTGCAGCCCCCGAGGAGGCAGATGAACAGGAGGATCCCGACCGACTTCGGCATTTAAAAATCCCATCCAAAAAAGAACTGGCTGAATAACCCGGATTGCAGTCGCGTGAAATTCCCTTCGATCCGTTTGCCGAGATCGTACCTGAGCACAAGGGCGCCGCCCAGGTTGAGGCGCGCCCCCGCGCCGATGCTCCCGAGAGTTTCGCTATACTCGTCGTCCCACGCATTGCCGGCATCAAAAAAGAGAGCACCGCGGATCCCGACCAAGGTCAGGCCCCCGAAGGGAAACCGGACTGCCACCTGATCCAGGAACGGAAATCGAAGCTCGTGGCTCGTCAGCCAGAGTTTCTTGCCACGCAACGAAAACCGGTCGTATCCGCGGAGATCCCAGCTTCCGCCCATGAAAAACCGTCGCGCTTCCTTTCCGTCATTAAAGAAGAGCCAGAAGCGCGCGGCGTATGCCGAGCGCTCTGCAATCCGGAAATACTGGCGGTAATCAAAGATCACGGAATAGTAATTTGCGTTCGAGAACTGGATGTCGGTTGTGTAGCCGACGGTTGCGTTAAACCGGCTTCCATCGAGAGGTCCGCTCGGTCCCCACAGCGAGTTATCGTGCGTGAAGGAAATTGAGTTTGAAAGAAACAATGCCCTCCGGGCGAGGTCGATATTCGAGGGTTCGGAGCCGGCGAGCGCCTGATCGGACGCATCCTTTTGAGAATTGCTGAGGCTGATCGCTGCGGCGATCCTGCGGAATTTCGAGATGGGATAGCTTAATGTAAAATAGCCGCCGAACACCTTCTCGAAAAAGAATTGGTCCGGGTCGGTGAGGTCATACCGCCTGCCGCTGAACCGGTAGATGCCGTAGGCAAAGTTTGTCCGTTGCTGAAGAGAGATGCGCGAAATCGCGATATTGAAACTCGAAAGGAGTTCATCCGACGACTGCGCGGTGTTAAAAATAAGAAAATAGTATTGTTCGTTCCCCAAAAGATCGCTGAGCGCGAGAAACGCACCGCCGTTGGTTCCGAACACCGGGTCGGTGGCGATCTGACTCTGCGCGATGTCGAGGCTGTATTCACCCGTGTAGCGGAGGCTCTTGACTTCCGATTCGCCGCCGACCGAGCCGGGCGTCCATGGTTTATCCTTCACGACGAAGTCCAGGGGCTGGGATGTCGCCGACGAGTCGTAGGCGGCGTAGAGATCCGGTATGGAGCGGATCTGGAATCTGAAATTCTCGAATGCAACGAAGACGAGCGTGCTGTCGGCGAACGTCGGATCGAATGCGGCCGTCGTGAAGTCCGTTATCTTCCGCATCTCCCTTGAGCCTGCGCCCGTGCTGTCGATTTTCATCATCCAGATATTTCTTGCGCCGTCGTGATCGCAAGTAAAGACCATCGAGCGGCCGTCGGGCGAGAGGCGCGGGGCAGAGTAGCTGTCGCCGCCGTACGTAAGATAGGTGATGTCGTGTTTCCGGAGGTGATAGACGAACAGGTTGTATTTTCCACGCTCGCCAAAGGATGACCGGTCGGATGCGAAGACAATCTCGTCGCCGGAAGGAGACCAGTCGGGATCCCGGTCGTCGTACACATCGTTTGTCAGCCTCGTCAGGACGCTTTTTTCAACATCCCAGATATAAAGGTCGCTTGTTCCCGACTTGTCGACGGCGTTCATGACCAGACGCTTTCCATCCGGAGCCCATGACGGCGAGCCGAGGACAACGAGGTCTTTAAAATGATACGTCTCGACGACCCGGTCACTCTTCACGTCATAAAGATGCAAGGCGTCGTTCTCGCCGCTCTTCGTGACAAAGGCGAGGATGCCGTCGGGCGAGATGTCGAGCTTTGACTGGAAAATATGAAACGCTTCGAATTCGTCCGTTTTCTCCCCCTCGAGGACGGTGGCCGCTTTCTTCTCGGAGGCGCTGTCGAGCGCAATCCTGAAAATGCTCGTGTAGCCGGTGTGGTTGCCTATGAAATATATATCCTTGCGGTCTCCACGGTGATAGTAGACCGGCTTTGAGTTGAATCCCTCCATGACGATCGGCCTTGAAACGGCGCTCGGCTGATCGGATGCAGCGAGCAGAGGATAGTACTTCTTCTTCAGCCCGTACGTCCACTCCCGGTCAAACTCCCGATAGTTCCGATCGATCGTTAATTTAAAAATTTCGTCGAAGGACGAGGCCTTCCAGAAATTTTCCATTAAGAGAAGAATTTTTTCCTCGCCATACCGCTCCGAAACAAACTGAAGGACATTCTGCCCCTCTTTGTACATCAGAAACGTGCCGAAAATCTGATCCATGTCGTTCAGCGGGACAAGGTAATTGCTGACCACGGCATCGCGGATGACCATCTCGGCCTGCGCGTCCCAGGCGGTCGACCAGTATTCCGCCAGCCCCTCCACAAACCAGAGGGGAGGGAGATGGTCCTGGGACATGCGGTGGTCGAGGAGAACACGATTGATCTTGCTGTGCATGAAGACGTGGACGAGCTCGTGCCGGATCACGTGGCGAAAATCCCACATCGACCCGTCGTAGGGGATCACGACGCGACCCTTGAGAAACTCGAAGAACCCGCCGACTCCTTCGGGGATAAATCCGGGGGTGGTATTGGTCTGCTGAAAGTGCAGATGAGAGCTGTAAAAGATGAGCGGGATGCGGTTGGTGACGTTGTGACTGAACTTCTGCTCGAGAACCCTGTAGCTTTCCTCTGCGAGAAATGCCCCCCGCTCGGCAAGATCCCGCATCTCCGGATAGTAATAGATGTCGAAGTGCTCGGTCTTGAGCACGTGCCAGTCGAAATCGGTGTACTGGACCTTATTCTGTCCGAAGTAGAAGAACTGCGCAGAAACGGGGCTAACGCAGGTAAGCGAAAGAACCAGATAGTATAGAGGAGTTTTCAGCGACAAATCCCACACCTTCTCTCACACTTTGCTCAATTCCCACTTGAGGTAATCGATTACCTTCACAGGGGTGGGGTCGATGCCGTTGAGCATCGCAACGTAAAAGCTGACCCAATCACCAAGATAAATCAATGAAAACATTCTTGCAAGTCCGGATTTCCCCTCGCTCCACACTTCGGTGGCGCTAGAGGCGAATTCGGAAACGATGCCTTTCGTAAGGTCCATCCTGAGCCCCACGCGCTTATGATCCGACCGGTCCCTCAGGAAAATGACGGCCATTTCGCTCATCAGGCGGCGGAGGACCTTCCAGCCGACGAGCTCGTTGTGGTTCATTTCCGGCAGGACATTCCCGTAGGCGAGCACCTTGGCGTTTTCCTCCAGCTGGCCCCGCCACCGGAGGTTCACCGCATCGTACCGGTCCGCGGGAGAATAGATAATCGGCAGTTTCCCGTAGAGCCGTTGGGCAAGCTGGAGCGCGGGGTTCCGCTTCGGATCGAGGGAGTTGTAGCGCCGGCTCTGGCGCCCGAGCGCGCTCATGGTCTCCCTGATATCCTTGTCTCTCGACCGGATGAATTTCAGCTTCACAAGAGCGAGGAGCAGGGGGAAGAACGAATACCCCAGCGCCGCCCGCGGCGGCAAGCCTCTCGGGATCGTAATCAGCGGTTGTCGAAATTTCTTTGCGAGGCGCGACGTCTCTCCGCCGGAGCTGATGCACAGGACCTTCGCCCGCCGTTTCCGCGCGTCGAGGTGCGCTGAAACGGTTTCCTCGGTGTCGCCGGAATAGCTCGAGACGATGACGAGCGATTTTCCCCCCACAAATTTGGGCAGGAGGTAGTGACGGTTCACGCTGAACGGCACGCCGAGCTCGGGCGCGAGATACGAACGAAGCAGGTCTCCGGCGATCGCGGAACCGCCGAGTCCCGTGAGGACGATGTCGTTGACCGACGACCCTATCGGCGGAATCTTCGTATGCTTTCCGATGCGGACAGCGTCTTCGACCTGGCGATGGAACCCGGAGAGGAGCCGCCGCATCCCTGATTTGTCGTAGCGTTCGATGGTGGATTCATTCATAAATGTTATGGCCCTTTATTGTCTGATGAGCGCTTTCACGAGATCTGTGTGCCGTCGAGCGGAATGTCGGGGATTTCTTTCTTCAGAAACTTTCGCAGGTGTGCCTCAACTTCCTCGGCGGTCCGGATGTTGAGGGCTTCCCTGCTGATCTGCTGAACCCGGGCATAGTTCAGGGATCGGATTATTTTCTTGATTTCGGGAAGAACAGCGGGAACAACGCTTAACTCGTCGATGCCGAATCCGATCAGAAGCGGAGCCGCCAGCGGATTCCCCGCCATCTGGCCGCAGATTCCCACCCATTTCCGCTCCCGGTGAGCGGCGTTAATCACATATTTGAGGGTGGTCAGGACGCTCGGCTCAAAAGTTTTATATAATCGTGCGACGAGGGCGTTGCCGCGGTCAACGGCGAGCAGGTACTGAATGAGGTCGTTCGAACCGATGCTTAGAAAATCGACTTCCGCGGCGATCGATCGTGCGTTCAGCGCGGCTGCGGGCACTTCGATCATAACGCCGATCTGAATATTCTCGTCAAACCGGATGTGCTTCGATTTCAACGCGGCTTTGGTTTCCAGGACGAATTTCTTTGCCCGCCGGACTTCATCGATAGTGGTCACCATCGGGAACATGATGCCGATATTCTTTCTCACGCTGGCCCGCAGCATCGCGCGCAACTGGTCGCGGAACAGCTCGGGCTGATCAAGACTCACTCTGATTCCCCGCCACCCGAGGAAGGGATTCGCTTCCTCGGCCATCTCCGGAGCGACCTTGTCGCCTCCGATGTCAAACGTGCGCATGAGAACCCGGTTCGGATAAATTCTGTCGGCCGCCTTCTTGTACGCGAGATACTGCTCTTCTTCGGAAGGAAAATCATCCCGCCCGATCAGGAGACTCTCGGTACGGAACAATCCGACTCCCTGCGACCCCTGCACCACGCAATAGTCGAGTTCTTCGGTGAGCTCGATGTTCGCGGATAGCTCGACCGTATGGCCGTCGGTCGTTGTCGCCGGAAGATCGCGCAAAGGGGCGAGGGCCGCCTCAAACTTCAGCAGCCGTTCCCGCCTCCGCTCAAATTCCTTCCGGCGTTTCTCGGTGGGGTGGATGATGACCGTACCGCTGTACCCATCGATAATCATCGGGTCGCCGGTTTCCGCCTCGCGGCTGATAGCCCCGAGGCCGACGACTGCGGGGATCTTGAGAGAACGGGCAAACAATGCGGCGTGCGAGGTGACACCCCCGAGGTCGGTCGCGTAACCGAGCACGTGGTTTCGTGAGAGGATCATCGTATCGGCGGGAGTGAGCGCGTGGGAGACGACGATGAACGTACCCTCGAGCCGTGAGACGAGCTTTTCTTGTTGAAGGTTCCGGATAACCCGATTTTTCAGGTCTTCCATGTCGTGGGCCCGCTCATGCATGTACTCGTCGCGTGCTGCGCGCATCAGGTGGGCATACTTGCCGATTTCATCGCTGATGATGAACTCCGCGTTCCTCAGTTCGGAACGGATCCGGTCGACAACCGTGTCAAGCAGAATTCTGTCTTGCAGCACCATGATCTGTGCTTCGAAAATTTTCGCTTTCGCGTCTCCGACCTTCTTCTGAGCGAAGAGCAGGATCTTGTTGAGCTCCTTGGCGGATTTCTCCACTGCCCGCCGAAGGCGCTCGACCTCCGGTTCGATCTCCTGCGGCTCGAGCTCGCGCTCCTCGACGCGCGGAATCGCCTTTGTGAAGATGTAAGCAGGACCGAATGCGATGCCGGGAGAGGCCGGGATCCCCGTGAGGACGCGTTCTCTTGCGGCTATGTGTTCAAGGCTTTTCATTGTTCATCAAAGCCGGATTCGAAAAGCTCCACGACCGCTTTCGCGGCTTCCTCCTCGTCCTCACCCTGAAACCGCAGCTTCAGCTTCGATCCCTGCTCGGCCGCCAGCGTCATGACGCCGATGATGCTCTTGCCGTTTATTTCCATGCCGTCCTTGAAGATCAGGAAATCGGATTTGAATTTCGACGCCGTTTTCACGAGTGTTGCGGCAGGGCGCGTATGCAAGCCGGTGCGATTCTTGATCGTGACCTCACACTCAATCATGCTGATACGATCGGCGGTTCAAATGCATGAGGCTCTATGAGTCTCTTCGAAGGAGCCGCCGGGAGAGCCACAGGAGCATATCTTTTCCCCGGCCCGCTCCGATCGCCGCGAGCGACCGTTCGGCGCGGCCGGTGGTTCGCCTGATCTCGCGTTCCGCCGCTTCGAGCGCGCCGCTGCGACGGTAGATCTCCCGCATCGTATTGATGCGCCGGACTGCCCTTCCATTCCCCCCGAGCAGAGTAACGAGCGAGGCTCTATCCCGAGGGGCCGACATCTCGAGCGCTTTGAGGAAAAGATAGGTCTTCTTCCGTTCCACAACATCGCTTCCGACCGCTTTACCGAGGTCGGCGGGATCGCCGGTAATATCCAGCAGGTCGTCCCGGATCTGAAAGGCCAGCCCGAGGTACTCGCCAAACTTATAAAGCGCATCGGTCTCGCGGCGCGTTCCGCCACCGATCAATGCGCCGATGCGAGCCGCTGCAGCAATAATGCCGCCCGTCTTTTTCCTGACCATCGACATATACTCGCCGAGCGAAACATTCGTGCGGAGTTCGAATTCCTTATCGAATCCCTGGCCTTCGCAGACCTGGACGAACGCATCGGTGAAGACGCGAGCGACCTGATGCGAGGAAGAACCCGCCGTCCGCAACAGGGACCGGTATGCCAGCGCGATCAACTCATCTCCGGCAAGCAGCGCGATGTTAGGGTCCCACTTCCTATGGACCGTCGGGCGTCCCCGGCGAAGCTCGGCGTGGTCCATCACATCGTCGTGGACCAGGGTAAAGCTGTGCAGCATTTCAATCGCCGCCGCCGCATCCAGCGCCGAGAGCGGGTTACCGCCGACCGCGCCGCACGACAAGAGCAATAGCACCGAACGGATGCGCTTGCCTCTCCCCGCGAGAACGTACCGGATCGGGCCGTACAACGACGCGGGCTCCTCGGTTTTTATTAAGGACGCCAAGCGACGATCGACGCTCGAGCGATAGCTCGTGTACAGCCGTTGAAAATTGCTTGTGCTTGATCCCCGCGCTCTTCTCAATCGAACGGAAGATGGATGGAGTGAGACGATATCCTCTTCAAGTATGATAACAAATGGGGTTATGAGAAGCAAGGATTCGGGGGAGCGGGATCGAAGGCCGGACAGTGCGGAGAGGTGCGTTGATTTGAAGAAAATTTTCCCTATCTTACCTGCCACAAGCATACGACTTCGCACGCCTCTGGACACATGGTCTCGCTGCTTCATCGCGTCGTTGCCGCCTCTTGCGTTAGCTGCATCCTGATGTCTCTGAATAATTCCTGCATGAGAAACGCCGAACAAGACCCGAACAGACTGCAGGTAAATTCAAAGAGCGATCTCTACGTCTACCTCGACTCACTCGAGAAGAATTACGAAGACGCCTGCATCAAGATGGGGATCGCCAACTGGAACAGCTACTCGAAGGAATCCCCCTACGATCTGAATGCGGGAAAGGCGGGCTTCGCCGCTCTCTTTGCCGACACCGGAGCTCGCGCCATTATCGAGGAGTGGCGGAGGAGGTCGCCGTCCCTGGCCGACAAACAGCTTGCAAGAAGGCTCGAGCTATGGCACCGGTGCTTTATCGGCGGCACGATTTACGCCGACTCGAACATCGCGCGGCTCGAAAATCAATTGCAGCAAACGATCACCGACTTTAAACTGAAAGCGGACGACTCCGTTGTTACGCGCGCACAAGCCGGCGATCTCCTGAGGCAGGAGCGGAATCAAGAGCGCCGGCACGCGCTCTGGGCGCTCGGGTCTCAGATTTCGTCCGTAACCGCCGATGACCTGATCCGGCTTGTGAAGCTGCGCAACGAAAAAGCCCGGCTTTTCGGGTTCCCGAACTTTTATTCGCTTGTCCTCCATCTTCAGGCGATCGACGAAAAATGGCTTCTTCAATCAATGAACAGCCTGGAGGAGGAGACCCGCACTCCGTTCGAGGATTTCATCGTATCGGCCAAAAAAAAGCTCCATGCCGCGGAGTTCGGCCCATGGGATTTTGATTTCTCGCTCCGTGAGGCGGTCCTTCTCCCCGATAAGTATTTCCCACAGGAGGCGGTATTCACAACCCTGCATCAATTTGAGAAGGCGATCGGATTTAATGTCGACTCGCTTCCCATCAGGGAAGTCGTTCGGGACATCCCCTACGGCGGCCTGAGCCTGGCCATCCAGATCCCCACCGATTCCCGCTTCCTGGTGAATCCGACGAAAGGCAAGGGCTTCTATGCCGTTGCGTTCCACGAGTATGGGCATTCGCTCAAGGCCGTGCACACCCGGGTTGAGTATCCGATCCTGAAAGGATATGAGTGGATTCCCGGTGCTCAGTGCGCGGCGTACGAGGAGGGGGTAGCGGATATGCAGGGAGAGTTCACCGACGACTCGCTCTGGCTTGCAGAGTATACCGATCTCAAACCGAAGCAGATTGAACGGTACATCCGGAACCGGGGGATTCCGACCCTCTACCGATTGCGGCGGCTGTTGAAAGATTTCTTCATCGAGTATCGCATGTACGGAGACCCGGATCAGGATATGGCGGCGCTGGAACGTGAGATGTTCAAAAAATATCTGCTCGTCGATCTCGATGACACAGAGCCGCACCAATTCGCGTCTTCGATCTGGTATACCTCATACCCCTGCTATTATCAAAACTACGTGTTAGCCGGGATGATCGCCACACAGCTCCAGGAAGCGTTGTCGAGCAAGTTCGGGGACCAAAAGTGTCACAACCGCCGCCTCGCGGAGTGGATTACCGCCCACCTGTACGAGTCCGGAGAAACCGAAGAGTGGATGGAACGCATTCGCGACGCGACGGGGAAATCGCTGGAGAGCGGCGCATACTTGCGGAAGATGGGCCTTGAATCGGCCCGGGGGATTACGCGCGATTGAGAAGGAATCCCGTGTTCATGCTCATCGCCCTCGCGTTCGGGTTTTTGACGGTGGTGCAGGCCGGAATCGCCCAGGAGGACAACATTGTTGATTTCTATCCCCACGCCGACACGGTGTGTCAGTTTCCCCGATCCGATCAGGAACTCACGGTAGTCTGCCAGAAGAAGATTTTGCGGCGATACATCACCTTCATCGGCATGAAAGGGGATTCCAGGATACTTCTTGCAGCGGTCACGCTTAAACCCCTAACCGACGTTCAAAAATCGATCTCACTCAGCGTTGACTTCGACGGAATCCGGCCGAATCCGGGCAAGGTATCGACTTGGGGGTACGTGTATGACCGGAACGGCGATGGCAGGATCGATTATATGGCTCTCGTCGGCGGGGCTGCCGCCTATAAGACGGCTGATTTTCCGGACGACTTCCCCCTGCGCGAGAAGCTGCTGAGCCTGCAGCAGATCGACTATTACGTCGGCCACTGCAAGACCGTCTTCAATCACTGGGCGGACGACAACTTTGACGGAACCCTCGATGCGGTGATACACATCGATATGGATCCTCAGCGGGACTGGGTCGAGCGGCAGATTGTCGTTCGAAGCACCAGATTCGACGGGAAGTACGACGAGGTATGGAGTTTCCGGGAAAAGATGAGGGATGACCGCGACAGCGTCAAGCACACGGCCACGAGCGTCGCGTTCCATCCGATCGGAAAACCTCCCGATTCAATCTCGCCCGCGGCGTTTGCGGACAAGACCCGCATTCTGCAGATTATCAATGCGGCGGTAAAAAAGTGCGGTCTGACGAGTGAGAATTTCTATCCGGCGCGCTGACGCCTAGAGGATTTCCCGCACCCGTTCGGGAGGACGGGCGAGAATCGCTTTCTTCCCTTTCTCAACGATCGGTCTCTGAATGAGGTCGGGGTATTTCGACATCAGGTCGATCAATTCGCTCTCCGATCGCACCGCGGTTCCCAATCCGAGCGTTTTATAAATTGGCTCGTTCGCACGCAGCAGGTCCCCGGCCCGTATTCCCATCTTCCCCAGCAGCTCTTTCAACTTCGCCTTCGGGATCGGATCGATATAGTAATCGACAGCATCAAAATCGACGCCCGATTCCCGGAGGAGCTCAAACACCTTCCGGCAGGTGGTACAGGTGGGCTTTTGATAGATCGTCAGTCGTTCCATCGGGAAGCCGCCGGAACCGGCGGAGTTTGGTCCTAGGGATGTTCGTTATTCGGGAAACGGAACCAGAAGCCGCCGCTGATGGGAAAGTATTGTCGCGTCGGATCAATCACTGCAAGGACCGATTTTCCCTGCACAAACAAACCGATCGACTCGGTGATCGGAAATTCGGCGCCCAACCCGACCGACCATGCGAATGCGGACCCGGATTGGCCGCTGACGGTGAAGCTGGTGTCTCCGATTACGTCGATCGATCCCGCGGAGAGGTTGGTGACGCCGACACCGATGAGGAAGTAGGGGGCGAAGCTTTTCTTCGCCGGCGAGAAGGATCCCTTGTATGTAAGGAGGACATCGATCAGACGGACGGGGTTTCTCGTAACGGACACATTTTTTTGGAGCAGGTCCTCCTTCGTGCGAAACGCCGTCACATCGAAGGCGAATCGTGCATATTCTACAACGACAAACACCGTGCTATATCCGACCGTGCCCGGACTGAAGGAATATCCGTAACTGATTCCCGTGTTCCAGCCTTTTTTCCAGTAGTCCCTGAACTCCTGCGGAAGATAGGGATACGATACACCCGCCGCCAGCGAGACCTCGGGAGTCTTGACCTTGGATGTATCGTCCTGCGCTATCACCCGCGACAGAACACACGTGTGAAATAAAATGATAAGCACGCAACGCTTCATGACAAAATCCTTCGTTAAATGGCCGAAACATGGTCCCAGTGCGAACCCTCCGAGGTGCTTACTGCGGGAGAGCAAGAGTATACGAAGTTTTCTATCTCTTTTCAAGGGCTCTTTTCAAGGGAGGCGGGGCTGAACAAAGATGATTTGTTCGCGCTCGAGCGAAACCGTCCCGGACGGGGCGCCCTTGGGCTTGCGAACGTACTTTCGTTCGCAATACGCAACCGGAACATTGCTCGCATTTCTCATTTTACTATAATAGGCTGCGATAGACGCCGCGGCACGGATCGCCTCCCTCGGGACCTCCCGGCCCCTGGCGACTTTCAGGACAGTATGAGAACCGCTCGCTCCGCGCGCGTGGAACCACAAGTCATTCGGTTTGGCATACTTCGAAGTGAGCAAATCGTTGTTCGCGCTGCTTTTCCCGACGAGAACCTGAAACCCACCCGCGATCTCGAAAATCCTGAACGGCAGGTGTTCATCCTGAGGATTTTTTTCCCTGCTTTCCACGTTCTTCAGCGTCCTTGTGTACTCCGTGCGGAATTCCGATAGCTGTTCCGGTGTCCGGCAGCGATCGAGGTTGAGAAGCATTGATTCCAGAAGCGCTACTTTTTTCCTGAGGCTCACGGCGCGTGTGCCGGACGCTTTGAGAGCAAGCCTCGCTTTCCTCGCCTTGTGAAAGTACTCTTCCGCGTTCCGCGCAGGCGTCAGTGCGGGGTCGAGTGAAACGGTTTCCTCCCCCGAGGCGGGATTTGCAAGATTGATCCGCCTTGTCCCCTTCCCGATCCGGCTGATGTTCCCCAGAATTAGCTTGCCAAGCCGCTCATACTCATCGCCGCGCCCGGCGGCGGCGAGGTGTGTTTCCACCATCTCCAGAGATCGTCGCGATCGTTCGAGATCGGACCGGATTGCTCCTTCCAGCCCGGCTCTCTCGTCCTCGAATGTCCGCGACCGGGAGGTTTTCATTACAAACCGCCTGACCGCCTCGTTTGCACCGGGAAAGTTCTCGACGCCGGCCTCCGGAAGATGCCGTAGGGGAATCACGGAAAGAATCTTCGGTTCGTCTGCGGGAGAGTAGATCCGGGCCTCATTCGGGGCGGCAAAGATCCCGCGTGTTTCCGTGTACAGGAGGTCCAGGTCGCTGTCCCGGAGATCGGTGACGAGCGTGTGCTCGGTTATGCCCGACCGGTGCAATAGTTCGCTGGCGAAGATTGGTCCTAACGGGGGAAGTACGGCCTTCAGCGCCGCAAGGGCGGTCTTCGAAGCTTTCTGCTTCATCGCATCCCGGAACCGCTGGGGATCGTCGAGAATTGCGGGGTCAAACCGTTCTCCGCCGATTATGAGTGCGGTCCCGACGAGCGTCTTTCGATTCTTGAATGCGTCCAGGATTTTCGCCGTCTCGTCGGTCAGATAGATGTTGCTTGCCGCGCTGCCGTAGAGCTGGATGACGATGAACCGGTTGTTCCGCAGCGCGATCGTGAGAGTTCTGTCGAACGGACGAACCGCGATCGACTCTATTGTGAAGCCGAGGATCAATTTGAAAAGGTCTACCGAGTTCCTCTTCGCGCGGTTCCCCGGCTTCGCTGCAAAAAGGTAATTCAGCTTTGGATCGACGGAGATGTGGAGCCACAAGCCGGCCGGCGATTCATCCCCGGTGGACGAGCGGGCGACCGATGGGCCGGTTGACTCGAGCGTCCCCGCGTCGGATCGTCCGGCGGAAATAATCAGCTCGTTCTTGTTCTGCGTGAATATTTCCTGGATCGTCGACGAACGCAGCAGCGGATTGAGTTCTCTGCTGAGCGCAGCGAGCGTCAGATAGTGTGTGGCCATGCCAGGGGGAAGGGGGCGAAAAATTGCAACCAATATAGAGAAAAATGCTCCGATTGCCAATGAGTTCAATGCCGGAGCCTGACCCGTTGTGGACAAAAGGTGGACAAGTTGTCAACAGGTTTTCCTTGACCAGCGCGGAAATATTTCGTACTTTGTAACGGGGCTGTGCCTCAAGGGAGCTTGTTTTTCTCATGATTTCAAGCATGACCGGATACGGACGGGGAGAAGTAACCGTGGATCGCTTCACCGTTCTCGCCGACGTACGCTCGGTGAATAACAGGTTCCTCGAAGTGGCCATCCGGCTTCCGCGAACGCTCTCGCTTCGTGAGATCGACGTGAAGGACCTTGTGCGGTCAAGATTCTCGCGGGGGAAAGTCAACGTCGTTATGACGACCACGCGCGAGAATGGTAACGACATGCCCCTAAAGATCAACCCGGCCGCCGCGAAGGCCTATGGCAAACTGCTCAACAGTCTGCGGAAGGCAGCCAAAATCCAAGAACGGGTAACCCTCGACCACCTGTTGAAATTTCCCGAAGTCCTGGAGATAGGCATCCTTGAAGAAGGCGATGAAAAGGAATGGTCCGTCGCCCGGCAGGCCCTACTGGCGGCCCTGGACGATCTGGGAGTGATGCGCCAGAGGGAGGGGCTCGAGCTGCTGAACGATTTCTCCGCCCGCCTCAGCAGGCTGAATGAGATCATCGATGAGATCGAAGGCATCGCGAAAACCCTTGTTCCGGAGGAACGGGCAAGGCTGGAGGAGCGGCTGAATCGCCTTCTGTCTGATAAAAGCGTCATCGACAGGGGGCGGCTGGAGCTTGAACTTGCGCTCTTCGCGGATAAACTGGATGTTACGGAAGAGTGTGTCCGCTTTCGCAGCCATACGAAGTTCTTTCAGGAAGCCCTCGGAGCCGAAGAGAGCGCCGGCCGCAAGCTGGGATTCCTGGTTCAGGAAATGAACCGTGAGGCAAACACCATCGGCGCAAAGGCCAGCAGTGCGCAGATCGCCCATCTGGTTGTTGTGATGAAAGAAGAGCTGGAGAAAATCCGAGAACAGCTTCAGAACATTGAGTAACGTTTAACCTGACTATCATCCGGAGAATCGACCAATGCCGATAAAACCACTAGACATCGAAGATCTGACGGGCCGCGCAGAGAACATCTACGAAGCCATCGTCATACTCCTGAAGCGCGCGCGCCAGATCAACGAAGAGTTGAAGATCGAATTCAATCAACGGATCGAGCTGCTTCAATCCAGGGTCTTCGAGCCTGAAGAGGAGACCGAACAGCCGCAGACAAATCCAGATCAGATTCTTGTCGCACAGGAATTCGAGCAGCGGCCGAAACCCACAGAGACTGCGATCCAGGAGCTGATGGAGGGCAGGCTCACCTATCGATACAAGGAAGAAGAACCGCCGCCTGCTCCGATGGCCTGAGCTTTTGCGTAACGGTGCTGAAGAACAAGCACATACTCGTCGGCGTCACGGGGGGAATTGCCGCCTATAAGATACCGCTCCTTGTCAGAGAATTGAAAAAAGCGGGCGCCGCCGTCCGGGTTGTTATGACCGAGGCGGCGAGGGAATTCGTAACCCCGCTCACTCTTTCCACGCTCTCGGGGGGCAGAGTCATCGTCGGAACATTCCCTGATGCGGCTTCGGGTTCAGTCGACGCGGGTACCTGGCACGTCGAGCTCGGACGGTGGGCCGACCTGATGCTGGTGTCGCCTGCCACAGCAAACGTTGTGTCGAAACTCGCGCACGGGTCCGCCGATGATGCCGTCACCACGCTCGCGCTCGCTGTCCGGTGCCCCGTCGTCGTTTCACCCGCGATGGATGTGGACATGCTGCGACACTCCGCGACGCAGGAAAACCTGACACGCCTCCGGGAGATGGGTTACACCGTCCTCCCGCCGGAGGAAGGCGAGCTCGCAAGCGGACTCTCCGGACCGGGCAGGCTGCCGGAGATCTCATCGATCGTCAAGGCGGTGAGCGACGCGCTTGCATCCGCCCATCATGATCTCCGCGGAAAAAAAATTCTGGTTACGGCGGGCCCGACGTATGAGCCGATCGATCCCGTCCGGTTTATCGGCAATCGTTCATCCGGGAAAATGGGATTTTCCCTGGCGAATGCAGCAGCACAGCGCGGAGCAACGGTTACGCTTGTGGCAGGGCGGGTCTCGCTCCCGACGCCCCGGAACGTCCGGCGTGTTGATGTCGAATCTTCGGAAGAGATGCTGCAGGCAGTTATCCGTCAGAGCCGGAAGGTCGATGCCGTGATTATGGCTGCCGCAGTTTCCGACTTCGCGCCGGTGAGGTTCACCCCCACAAAAATCAGAAAAGAACAATTGAACGGGGAGCTTTTTAATCTAGAATTAAAGAAGACGAAGGATGTCCTCAAAGAGCTCACCCGAAAGAACCAACAGAGCGTCATCGTGGGTTTTGCACTGGAAACGCGCGATGGAGTCCGGAATGCAAAGAAGAAACTCAGGGAGAAGAAGCTCGATCTTATTGTTTTAAATAACCCCACCCAGCGTGGTGCAGAAATCGGCGGCGATACGAACGTGGTCACGATTATCTCGAAGAGCGGGAATATTGAGCGGTTGAAGAAGATGCACAAGTTCGATGTCGCGAACCGCATCCTCGACCGCATATCAAAATTGTTGTGAGCGGGGAATGATCCGTTGATGTCGAAGGAGTTGTCGATTTTCCTCGATCAAGCCCGAGCCTACCTCATGCAGCAGCAGGACCTTTTTGGAAATACAATTTACACCGAGGGCGCCGGCAAAAAAACCGCCGGCAGCCGTGCGGATACGATAGCGTACCCGGATGAACCGTGGGTGAGTGCCGCGTCGCTTCCCGACCTGTATGACCAGATCCACGAGTGCCTCAAGTGTCCTCTGGGGCAAACTAGGACCCGATTTGTTTTCGGTACAGGGAATCTTCGGGCCGATGTCATGTTCATCGGTGAAGCGCCGGGCGCCGATGAAGACGCACAGGGCGAACCATTCGTCGGCAAGGCGGGGCAGCTCTTGAACAAGATTATCGAAGCGATCGGGATGAAGCGGGAAGAGGTCTACATCTGCAACATCCTGAAATGCCGCCCGCCCAATAACCGCGATCCTGAAACCTCGGAGATGGAAACGTGCTCGCCGTATCTCCTGAAGCAAATCGAACTGATCCGCCCGAAGTTCATCATCTGCCTGGGGAGAATCTCGGCCCAATGGCTGCTTCAGACGAACGAAAGCCTGACCGCCTTGAGGAGCCGCACGCACACCTTCAAGGGGTCGACGCTCATCGTCACCTACCATCCTGCGGCCCTTCTCCGCAACCCGGGCTGGAAGCGCCCCGCGTGGGAAGATATGAAACTCTTCATGGGGCTCTATGAACAATCGAAGCAAGAAAAGCTGACCTGATGGCAAACACGATACTTGATATTCACGCGCCGGTTGAATCTTCCGCATCTCAGGGACGGGTTCCACCACAGGCGGTCGATGTCGAAAAAGCGGTGCTCGGCGCCATGCTGATCGATAAGGAGGCGGCTCCGAAAGCATTGGAGCTGCTCGACCCGACCAGTTTTTACAATCCCACGAATCAAAAGCTTTTTCAATCGATGGTCAGTCTGTTTGAGAAGGGAGAGGCGATCGATGCGGTGACGGTGGTGGAAGAGCTCCGGCGGAGGGGTCAGCTCAATCCCGTCGAGGATCCTGCGTACGTCACCGAACTGACCATGAACATGACGAGCTCTGCAAACGTCGACTATCATGCCCGCATTGTTCTGGAGAAGGCCCTGATGCGGAGCCTCATTTCCGCGTCGACATCGGTGGCATCACGGGCATACAATGACACCGAAGACGCTCTCGACCTGCTCGACGAGGCGGAAGCGGCGATTTTTCAGATTTCCGAACGGAGGTTGAAGAAAACATTCACTCCGATCAACCGCGCGCTGCATGAGACGTTCGCCATGCTCGAGGAGATTCACGGCAAGCACAGCGGTGTAACGGGAGTCCCCAGCGGCTTCCCCTTGCTCGATGAAAAGACTGGCGGCTTCCAGAACTCAGACCTCATCATCGTAGCGGGAAGACCGAGTCAGGGGAAGACCGCCCTGGCCCTCTCCATCTGCCGCAACGCCGCGCTGCACCCGGAGAAGAGGACGAGCGTCGCGATCTTCAGCCTCGAGATGTCTGAACAACAGCTGATTATCCGAATGCTCTCGGCGGAGGCCAGGGTCAACGCCCATCAGCTCCGGACCGGCAAATTACCGGATGAGAACTGGAAATATCTCAGCCGGAACGTCGGCAGGCTTGCCGAAGCAAAGATTTTTATCGATGATACGCCGGCGCTGAGCATCCTGGAGCTCCGTGCAAAAGCGCGGCGGCTCAAGGCGGAACACGGGATCGGTTTGGTGGTCGTGGATTACCTTCAGCTTGTCCAGGGCCCGAAATCCGCCGAGTCGCGGGAACGGGAGATCTCAATGATTTCACGGTCGCTCAAGGCGCTTGCCAAGGAGCTGAACATTCCGGTCGTGGCGCTCTCGCAGTTGAATCGCGCGCTCGAGGCGCGATCGGATAAGAGACCCGTGTTGGCCGATCTTCGCGAGTGTGTCACCGGAGATACTCTTGTGATTCTTTCAGATGGCCGGCGTGTCCCAATCCGGGATCTTGTCGGGCAGCAGGTTGAGGTCTTGAGTGTGTCCGGCGAGGGCCGAATCGTGCGGGCATCCTCCGATGCCGTTTGGTCTGTAGGCCGGAGGAGAGTCAGTGCGGTACGACTGGCGAGCGGCAGATATATTAAAGCGACCGATGGGCACAGGCTCTATACTATTAAAAGCTGGCGCGGGGTGAAGGATCTGCGGGTGGGAGATCAATTGGCTATAGCAAAGGAACTTCCGGGAATTGAGTCTCAGAGAGCGGCATGGCTGCTGGATGACCCGGTGATACTAGCACCGCCGACTGAGTATGGCATATGTTTGAGCGAGCTGTCCGCATCCTATCTAAGCAGGTCCGGATCGGAGGTGCAACCCGTCCGAACTTCGGCACGGAATCAAATGAGCATTACCGAATTACCGAGGAATTCTGGCTCAATAGACTTTGCGGTAAGTGACCTCTTCTGGGACCGAATTGTCGGCATAGAACCAGCGGGAGAAGAAGAGGTGTTTGACCTGACCGTTCCTGGAACCGCCTCCTGGCTTGCGGATGGAATTGTGAGTCATAATTCGGGAGCATTGGAGCAGGACGCAGACGTTGTTATTTTCGTGCATCGGCCGGAGACGTACAACATCAAAGAAACCAAGGACGTCGACGGGACGACCATGGATGCCGAGGGTATTGCGGAGATTATCATCGGCAAGCAGCGGAATGGGCCCACCGGTTTCACGCTGCTCACATTCGTGAAAGACTATGCCGGATTCGAGCGGAGAGCTCCGCGGAATCTGGAAACCTTCCTGCCGCCCCCGGTCGAGGAACCGGAACCACCCTTTTGAGGGTGTTCGTGATTTGACTAGTTTGCTGCCATAGCCGCCACAGCATATCGAGTTATTCACAAATTTACTCCTCAGAAGAAGATGAATTTTGCCATCGCACCTAGACTGAGGAGGATTTCCCACGGTGTTCGTGGTCTTTTCTTGGGCTACAACATCTTTGTCGATTCCGACAAGCTTCTGTTACTAGATCGCGTATACCAGTCAGAATATCCTTCAGCAAAGTCATTCGTCGATCTGGGTGGGGTCTGGAAGGTAAACGCTGCCTACTCACTTTACACTCTGAGGAGGCACCCTCTCGACCAAGGCATTCTAGTTGATACAGATTATCCTTCCGGACTCCAAGAAAGGTTGTCACACACTCCACATCTTCATGTCATACGGGGCGATTTCACATCCGAGCACATTATGAAGTCAATTGGTTCTGTCGATGTTGCTTATTTCTTCGACGTATTGCTACACCAAGCAAATCCCGCGTGGGATCAGGTTCTAGCTCGGTACTCCTCACTGGCTTCATGTATTGTTATCTATAACCAACAATATGTTCGGGGCAAGACCTCGGTAAGACTCACACATTTGCCACTCGGAGAGTACCTGGCGATAACGCATGCTCGAGAGGAAATCTGTAGATTCGTATACGCACATGCTAATGAATTGCACCCTACATACAAGAAACCTTGGATAGACTTTCACAACATTTTCCAATGGGCGATCACCGACGAGGATCTTCGTGCAGTGATGGTCAAATTGGGTTTTCGCGAAGTCTATTATCAGAATTGCGGCCCATTTCTAAACCTGCCCGCCTTTGAGAACCATGAGTTCATTTATCTGCGAGACCAGCGGCAGAGTTCCGTACAGGTTGGAAAACCCATCTGAGCGAGTTACCCCTTCAGTTCGTCATAGCAATCCCCTTTCTCTTCAGCGGAGCGGCCCAAAGCCAGTCCCAGGACAAAGCCATCTGCAACCGGATCTTCTCGTTCGCCTTCGAGCATGCCCTGATCAAGAAACCGATCGGCGATATCGTCACGACGATCGGAAAGCAGTTTGCGGGAAAGCCCTACGAGGCCCACACGCTCGATAAACCGGGGAAGGAACACCTCGTTGTGAATTTGCGGGGCTTCGATTGTGTGACATTTATCGAAAACGTCCTCGCGGTTTCACGGTGCATCAAAGAGAACCGGCTCACGTTCGATGACTACCGCCGCGAGCTTCAATCGCTGCGGTATCGGAGAGGGGTGATCGACGGCTACTCCAGCCGGCTGCACTATTTCACGGATTGGATCGCCGACAATGAACGTAAGGGCATTCTAAAAAACGTCACCAAGGAGCTGGGAGGAACAGCCATTCAGAAGAAACTTAATTTTATGACTGCCCATCGCGCATCATACGCCGGCTTGGCGGATGATTCGGCGTTTGCGCGAACCAGCCGGGTCGAAGAGCGACTTGACAGCAGCGTGTTATATTACATCCCCAAATCGCGCATCGCCGAGGTCCAGGCCGGGGTGCACAGCGGCGACATCATCGCCATTACGACAGATATTGAAGGGCTGGATGTGAGTCACACGGGGATCGCCATTCGCACATCGGACGGCTCGCTGCTTTACTTGCATGCTCCGAATGTCCACGGTCAGGTCCAGGTCACCAAAGAGACACTTGAAGAGCACGTAAAAAAATTTCATTCATATACCGGCATCATCGTTGCCCGGCCGCTCGACCCCCCGCAGTAGCTCGGACCGTCGGTCCCGCGAAGCAGGACGCAACGGGAATTCTGCTTGTTTTCCTCCGCGTATTTTGCTACCTTTTGACGTTCGACTGCCCCTGCCGCACGCGGGGCATGTCATTTTATAGACCCTGATGAAAAATATCTGCATACTCGGTTCCACCGGCTCGATCGGTCAGAGCAGTCTGGAGGTAATCGCAAACTTTCCGGACGAGTTCCGCGTTGCCTACCTGAGCACGAACCAGAACATCGAACTTCTCCAGAAGCAGATCCAGAGATTTGGACCCCGCGGAGTCGCCGTAC
>DASQAZ010000107.1:0-7141 GCA_035635475.1 Bacteroidota bacterium
GATCGCTCTTTCCGGGTTCCGACCGGACCTCCGGCGACCGTTCGAGCTTTTTCCATCCCGTAATCATCGAAACAAAATTGCTCCACCCTGCGATGACGACCATGAGAATGTGTCCGCCGAAGAAAAGAACGAGGGCGGCCATGAAGATGAAATGCCACACCCTGGCGGTGTCGTACCCGCCAAAGAACGACGCAAACGCGCTGAACTGGACCGGCCAATAAATGGCAATCCCGCTCGCGACGGCGCCCGCTGCTACAAGCGGAACGGTGGAATAGGAGAGCTTTTGAAGCGCGTTGTACTTCTTCACGGGCGGATGTTCTTTCCGGATGCGCAGGTAATAAAGAATCATGGGAAGAATTCCGCCGAGATCGCTTTTCGAGAAGAGCGTGGTGTGCCGCCCATGGCGGCTCGCAACATTGTACACCACCCAGAGTACCCCGTTGGCGGTGAGTATCCACATGGCAAAGAAGTGCCACTGGCGTGCGCCCGCAAGCCAGCCTCCGAGTGTGAGCGCCGGCGGGATGTGGAAATCCCAGATCGGAGACGCGTTATAGATCCGAAGGCCGCTGAGAACCATGATCCCCAGCGCGAAGAAGTTTAACCAGTGGGTGGCTCGTATGAGGAAGGGGTGATGGTACTCCCGCGACGGTTTCTGCATCGGATCAGAGACCAGTGTCCGGATGACACCAGGGGCACGGTTCAAAGTTGAGTGCCCTGGCTTCTTCCGAAGTCATTGTCCTCGTGTGAGCCATCCTCACACGCGCGCAGTCATCCTTGTGGTAGGTGTTGGTGCGTGCGACAACGACCACATTCCGCTCTCTCGAGCCGGCACAGCCCGGAAAGGCGAGCACAAAGGCAAGTGCGGCCAGCCGCACACGCCGTCTCCAAAACTTCTCAAAGACCTGCGAACCAATCATATCCCTGATCTTCCCAGTATCCTCCCGATTTGTCGTTTGTCACGACGAGCTTATTGATCCACTTTGCGCTCTTGTAGCCGAGCTTGGTCGGCATCGTAATTCGCACCGGTGCTCCGTGACCGAGCACAAGGGGTTTACCGTACGCTTCGTAACAGAGGAGCGTCTGAGGATGAATGGCGCTCGCCATATCGTAGGTCGTGAAGTACTCGTCGGCGCACTCGACGTAGATGTACTTTGCGTTGAGATCTGCGCCGACGCGCTCGAGGAAGCTCCTGAGAGGGGTTCCTCCCCATTTCACATTGATGCTCCAGCCCTCGACGCAGCAATGTTTCGTATTCATCACTTTGGCGGGGAGCGCCATGATCTGTGCAAGCGTGTATTCACCCGGATTTCTGACGAGCCCGCTCACGCCGAGCTTCCACTCGGCGATGTCCACCTCCGGTTCATCGGTGTCATAACTATTGAGACGGAATCCGTCCACCGGGGTCAGCTCGGAGTCCGCAAGTTCAGGTGAGAGCTTATCGGAGCTGAAAATCTTCGACTGGACCCAGTCGTTGAATTGCTGAAACCTCCTGAGAAACGATTCCACAGGGCCGCCCGCTGCGAAATCACAACCGGCGAGAAGCACGAGAGGAGACAGCTTTAGGATATTTCTGCGGGCGTCTGAATAGGCAGTCTTCCGGGATGTCTTGGGTACTATGTTCTTGTCGATCATACGCTTACGCGACAGGCATCCACAGGGAGTTAGTCCATAAACACGGAAAGCGACCCCGCCTTACGGGATCGCTTTCCGGTAAAACCAAATTGGATCTGGGGAGCTACTAGTATTCTTTCTTCTCCTCCTTCATCTCGTCTTTCTTCTCCTTCATCTCGCCCTTCTTCCCCATCTTCTTACCCTTCTTCTCCATTTTCTCTCCCTTATGGGCCATCTTCTTGCCCTTGTGCTCCATCTTCATCCCTCCTTTTTCCATCTTCTCTTTTCCGCCCTTTTCCATCATCTCGCCCTTCTTCTCCATCGCCTCTCCCTTCTCTTCCTTCACCCCACCCGCGTTTTCCATCTTCTCCCCACTCTTTTCCATCATCTCACCCTTCTTCTCCATCTTTGCTGCGGTCGTGTCCTGGGCATGCACGCGACTGTGAAGAGCGACAAACGCAACAAGGACTGCGACGATAACGAGGATCTTCTTCATATAAACCTCCGGTAGTGGTTCTGGCACCGTGGACTGGTTGTGGTTATTTTCGGCGGAAATTTAGGAAACGGCTCGATGAAAGTCAACTTACCGGAACATTATTTTTTGTTAACAATCCGGTCGCGCGAGCGGTCGATTCTTCTGCCGTTTATGAGAACAGTTTTCGCCGCTCTTCCGTTCCCACCCATGCCTCGCCATCCCGGAAAAACTCCTTCTTCCAGATGGGGATCGATTCCTTGAGTGTGTCGATCGTGAACCGGCAGGCCTCGAATGCCTCCTTCCGGTGCGGCGCGGACACCGCAATCACCACGCTTGCCTCGCCGATTTGTAGCCGTCCGACGCGGTGAACGATGGAAACCTTCGTTAACTTCCACTTTGACCTCGCGTTTTCAGCGAGTTCATTCATTTTTTTGAGCGCCATCGGGTTATATGCCTGGTATTCCATCTCCAGCACCTCTTTGCCGTCAGAGTGATTTCTCGTCGTTCCGATAAAAACGCTTGTTCCACCGGCAGAGGGTTCCTCAACGCTCCGGATTACGCGATCGACATCAATTTTTTTGTCGGTCAGCTCGATCACAAAACTCACCCTCCACTGACGGGTGGGATGAGAGCGACCTCATCGCGGTCGTTCAAGATCGCGTCGCCCCCTGTGTATTCGCAATTCACCGCGATGCGAAGATGTTCCATCCATTTTTGCAGACCCGGATATGATTCGGCAAGCGACTCGAGAACGGCGGAGGGAGTTGAGCCGTCCGGAATCGATATGATTGTCTCGTCCGTTCCGGCAATATCCCGTGCGATCGCAAAGAATTTGACGTTTACCCTGATCACAACAGTTCCACCTCAACTTCCTCGCCGGCCTTGAATTGATTCCGGTCTTCCGGAAGAATGATGAGACAGTCCGCTCGCGAAAGCGATGTCAGAATGTTGGAAACCTGCGAGCCGGTCGTCCGCACCCCGATCGATCCGTTTGCGTTCACAAGAACCCCGCGCACAAAATGCCGCTTCCCGTCCGATTTTGTGATTTCTTCCTGGAGCTTCGCGTGGAGGCGCAGGGGCGGCGTATATTTTTTCTGACCCATTAACCGCATCAGCGCCGGCTTCACGAACTGGAGGAAGGTGACCATCGCCGAGACCGGGTTGCCGGGCAAGCCAAAGACCGGTTTATCCCCGTGGAGCCCGAAGAGCAGCGGCATTCCGGGTTTGATGTTCACTTTCCAGAACTTGATCTCGACGCCGGTTTCTTTCAGTGCATCCATGACAAGGTCGTACTTGCCCACCGACACTCCGCCGGTCGTAATCAAGACATCTGCCCGCAGCCCATCCTTGATCCTGACCAAGAGATCGCTCTTTTCATCGGCCGCAATTCCCAGCGATCTGGCCTCACACCCGAGCTGCCGGACGAGCGCCGATAGAACGTAGGCATTGCTGTTGCGGATTTTCCCGTCAGGGAGGGGTTTGTCGATCTCGACGACCTCGTTCCCCGTGGTAAGAATCGCGATGGATGGTTTACGGTGGATCACGACGAAGCGTTTCCCAAGCGATGCGAGCACGCCGATTTCCTGCGGTCGAAGAAATGTGCCCGGCGTAAAGACCGTACCACCGGCCCGGATATCGGAACCCGCACGGCGTATGTTGTGCCCAGAATCGGCCGATCGGAGGATCGTCACACGTCCCTCGGATGTTCGTTCCGTCCATTCCTGCTGGATCACGATATCGCACCCCGCCGGAATCTTTGCGCCGGTCATTACACTCATCGTCTCGTGGGGTGCGAGCGGCTTGACTGGAACCGAACCCGCGGCAATCTCTCCTGCCACAGTTAATTCGACCGGAATCTTCCGGATATCCTCTGACCGAACGGCAAATCCATCCATCGCCGCATTGTCAAAGGGCGGGATGTCGCCCGCCGCCACGATATCCTCTCCGAGAACGGAGCCGCAGCTGAGCTCCAGGCCGGCAGAGACCTTTTCCAGGGGATGGACCGAATCAAGGATGATGTTCAGGGCTTCAGAAGCGTTGATCACGCGAGGTATCTGGGAGTTCTGAATGAGTTAGGCGTGCGGTCTTTCTTCATCGACGTCTGCTTTGAGAAGGACTCCTCTATAATATAGCCCCGGAGTGTTTGAAGTGCAACCGTTCAGGTAACCGCCGACCTCTTGCCGGTGTGCTTCCGATAGGCTTTTCTCCGCAGGATTGCCTCGATTTGTTCGATGGCGAAGAGTAATTCCTGATCGGAGTTGTAAAAGTGAGGGGCAAGACGAATTCCCGATCCTTTCCGGTAATCCACGATGATGTTGCGGCGGATAAGCTCCCGTGAAACCTCGTAGCCGTGCGGCACGTCGACAGTAACGGTCCCGGCCCGGCGGCCAGGCTCCCGTGGCGAACGAATCCCGAATCCGCGTCGTTCGGCTTCCGCGATGAGCAGCGCCGTCTGCCGCATTGATTTCTGCCGGATCTTCTTTATGCCAATTTGTGCGATGATTCCGGGACCGACCTGAGCTGCGGCAAGTGCGGGAATCGAAGGCGTCCCGTTAAGAAATCGCGCCACGTCGTTTGAATACTTCATGGCTGTCTCGAATGCGAAGGGATTCCGGTGGGCGAACCACCCTGTAATGCCCGGTTTCAGCTTCATGCGAAGCGAGGGCCGAATCCAGAGGAACGCAGCGCCCGGCCCGCCGCAGAGCCATTTTAACACACCACCGACCAGCACATCGACCCCGAGCTTTCGCACATCGACCGGAATGATCCCGACCGAATGGTAGGCATCAAGAATCAAGGTCGCTCCGCAGGCGCGTGCTTTCTCCACAATAGCATGGATGTCCTGGATGAATGCGCTTCTGAAGAGAACGTGTGAAATCGGAACAAGCATCGTCTTCTCGTCGATCGCTGAGAGCAGTTTCTCGGTCGGGATTGAGATACCGTCCTCCGATCGGATTATTTTGATGCGCGCACCCTGCTGTTTGGCAAACCGTTCATAGACATACAGGACTGAGGGGAATTCCAGATCGGTGAGGACAATTTTGTTTCGTCGTTTCCGAAAATCGAAACAGGAAATCAGCATTGCCTGGAGTAGCGAAATGTTCGCATGCATTGATACCTCTCCCGGCCTTGCCCCGATCAGGGGAGCGATCGTATCGCCGGCCGTGATCGGCAAATCCCACCATGAGTCCGACCAGGCCCTAACCCCCCGCGCCGCCCATGTATCCGCAAATTCCTCCAATTTCACGTACACCCCCCGCGGCATTGCCCCGAGAGAATTCGAAATCAGGTAGGTAGCTTTCTCAAGAATGGGAAATTCTTTTCGCCACTTGAGAAGCTCGTCGCGTTGTGGGCTCATCGGTTTGATTCTTCGACGAGCGCAGCGTGCTCGAAAACGACACCGTGCTTGATGACGGTTCGGATCGTCCTAGTGTTGCGGATATCCGTGAGGGGATTCCTATCTAGGATGAGGATATCCGCTCGGTTGTTATCCTCGATCGTTCCGACCGGCACCCCGCCCAGGAATTCGATTCCGCGCTGCGTCGCACAGCGGAGAGCGTCCATCGGAGTCATGCCGGATTCAACCATATATTCGAGCTCGAGGTGGGCGCCGATCCCTGGAAACGCCCACATATCGGTCCCCATGGCGATGCGGATCCCCCGCTTATGAAGGGTCATCATGTTGTGTTGAAGGACCTTGAGATGGGAATTCACAAACTCCACGTTCGGATATCGTTCGCGGTATCGCTTGTAATAGTTTTCGCTTGAGTATTCTTCGAGCAACTTCGCGGGAAGCGCTGCCCGAAACCGCTCGTCGCTCAGGGCGTGCTCCATGAACCCCTTCACTCCTGCAAGAAATTCAAACACACAGAATGTCGGAATGTACCAACCGCGCGTATCGGCCATTCCCGAAGTGAAGGCTGAGTCGACTTCCTCATCGACGATCCCGTGGGCAAAGGCAAAGCAATCCAATGGAAATACTATTGGGCTTCGCTTCGGAAGCAAAGGACAAGCCGCACTTAACACATCCATCGCGTCCCTGAACAGAGGGGCATGAACCTCGGTCACCATGTTCCGGTGCTCTGCCGCAGCCATAATCGCATTCAGGATATTTTTGTCCATTCGGGTCAGCGGGGCGAGCGGGTTCCGGCACCAGCTCATATCGTCGTACATAATCTTGATCTTATCAAGATGCTTCAGCCCGGCCTTCGCCACCTGTTCCCGCGCGTCATCGGGGGTAATTGGAAATCGATTGATCGTGGAATCGATTGGAAAGCCGGGTCCATACCACCAGCCGTTTACCGCGGTGAAGATCGGGGCCGTCCCGTGGAATTGCGCACTATGAACGGAGTCCCCCGATGTCTGCTTTTCCAATTGAAGGGCCTGGTCGGTCGATTCAAACATGCAGTTGACTGCGGTGACTCCCCAGGCAAGTAATTGTACGAGATCACGGGGGGAATCGTAGTGGATGTGGCAATCGATCAGCCCGGGGATAATGTATTTGCCGCGAGCATCTATCACCTGAGCGCTGTCCGGGATGCGAATATTGCCGGAAACGCCGAACGAGTCGATTTTACCCCCCCGAATCACGACGACAGAATTCTCAACGGGAGCCGAGCCCGTACAGTCGATCAGCGTTCCGCCCGTAACGACAAGCGGACGCTGCGCGAGAGCAGCGGTCGCGATGAGTGCGAGAAGGATCAGAGAAACCTTCATAACCCGATCGGGGGGCGTCTTTATCCGCTCATCCATGGGTTTTCCTTTATCCATGGAGTTACCTACGTTTTCTTCCCGAGTGTTCGAATAAGCGCTCTCATATCCTCGGACTTGTGGCGGATGATGCCGGCTGCACCGCGACGAACACTGATGAGCTGCGAGACGACGCTGATGCCGATTTCCTCCGCGGTAACGGCGCCGATCTCAATCCCCATCGGTGCGTGGACCCGTTCAAGAAGCTGCCTCTGTATTCCCTTGTCAACCAGATGCTCGATCGTCGTGAGCACTTTTCGCTTGCTGCCGATCATGCCAATGTACCGGGCGGGCGTCTTGACCGCC
>DASQAZ010000108.1:0-5882 GCA_035635475.1 Bacteroidota bacterium
CGATTCGACATCTTCTGAGATCTGGAGCGACGACCTTGTCTTCGTCCCCTCATCGAGAACATCGGCGGTCATCGAGGCAATCCCCGGCTGAGCGACGGGGTCGTGATCCGAACCGGCCTGGATAACGAGGTTGAATGCAACTGTGGGAAGCTCATGTTGTTCGACCAGCCAGATCCCGAGTCCGTTGTCCAACACCGCCTTCTGAATATCGGGCAATTGAATCTTCGGCGCCGGCTTTCCCGTTGGGCGTTTTGTCCGGTCCACATCGTCGCGCGCAGCGGCGACATTCGAAAATACTCCGGCTAAGACTGCAATAATCATGGTGATACCAAGGCTTGATTTCATGATTGAACCATCACTCCCCTTTCTTCGCGGCCAGCTCGGGTTTGCCGAGGGGCACAATGCTTAAGATCATTCTGGGCTTCGTGAGATACTTCTTTGCCACCGCCAGCACCTCGGCCGGCGTGATCCCCTTATACAATTCCATTTGCGTATTAATGTTGTTAGGGTCGCCGGTAAAGGACTTGAAGGTTGCCATGCTGATCGCCTTCCCGAGGACTGTCGCCACTCCATTCACAACCCGGACTTCGGTGGATGTCAGTGCCTTTTCAATCTCCTTCTCCGTAACCCCGTGCGCCAGCAAATCAGCGAGAACCGAATCGACAACCGTTTTCATCTCGGTCAGATTCCTGCCCGGTTTCGCGGTGACGGTGATCTGGAACAGGCCTGCGATCTCCATGTCGCCCTGCGCCGCATTGGCGGATTGAGCAACCTGCCGTTCGTAGACGAGGGGCTTATAAAGCCGCGAATTCTTCCCGCTGCTCAAGATCTCGGCGACGACCTTCATAACAGCATCCTCGCGCGTGTTCGTGGCCGGACTGTGCCACGTGACATAGAGCCGGGGGAGCTGCACTTTGTCTTCGTACGTCACCGCGTGTTCTGCGGGAAGGCCGAGCTCAACAGCTTGAGGACGGTCAATTTTCTGTCCCGCCGGGATCGCGCCGAAGTATTTCTCAACCCACTCCTTCGCTTCCCCGGGATTGAAGTCGCCGGCGATGACAAGCGTTGCGTTGTTGGGCGCGTAATAGGTCCGGAAGAATTGGTGAACATCCTCGAGCGCCGCGGCGTTCAAATCCTCCATGTACCCGATGACGGGCCAATGGTAGGGGTGGGTTTCCGGAAACAACACCTGCGCGATTTTTTCATCGGCGGTGCCGTAGGGGACATTGTCGACTCTCTGGCGCCGCTCGTTTTTGACCACTTCGCGCTGGTTGTCGAGTTTCGATTGTGTGACGGCCGGCAGCAGGAACCCCATCCTGTCGGACTCTAGATAGAGAGCGAGCTCGAGAAAGTTGCTGGGAACGACCTCGAAATAGGTCGTGCCATCCTCCGTCGTAAACCCGTTGATGTTTGCGCCCACTTCCTGCAGCAACTTAAAATGGTCCCCGTCCGCGACGTGCTCCGAGCCCTTGAACATCACGTGTTCGAAGAGGTGTGCAAATCCCGTTCTCTTCACCTTTTCATTTTTCGAACCGACATGGTACATGACGACAGCCGCGGCGACGGGCGCAGAATGATCTTCGTGCAGGACGACGGTCAAGCCGTTCTTGAGCCAGTATTGGTCAAACTTGATGTTGATCTGCGAAAAGGCCTGGTTACTCATAAACATGACGACACAGATGTACGGAAGAAATTTCATTGGGATTCTGACTCCTCTCATGAAT
This sequence comes from Bacteroidota bacterium, assembly GCA_035635475.1. Taxonomy (GTDB): domain Bacteria; phylum Bacteroidota; class Ignavibacteria; order UBA10030; family SZUA-254; genus VBOC01. The sequence goes on from DASQAZ010000108.1 coordinate 1,725, forward strand.
TGGAGGACTAACGCGGTGGTCTGGGAAGAAGTTACGGATTTGCAGATTCACATGCAATCTCAAAAAAAAGCCCCATCCCGTCCCGCTCAGTCCCGCTTGTCCCGCAAAGCGGGACGGGCGGGACAAGCGGGGCCGGACGAGGCTTCGATAAAAACTTGTTTCTGCTTTAACCGCCGACCTGGACGGCGACGAAGGCCATTTGGCCGCTTGCTCTCTTGACGCGAAGCAGGACCGCGTCGCCCTTCTTATGTTTTTCGATGACACCCTTGAGATCGCTCGGCGAGCCGATCTCCTTCTTGTCCGCCTCCAGAATCACATCCCCCTGCTGGAGACCGCGTTCGAATGCCTCGCTGTACCGTTCGACGCCCGCAACCATCACTCCCCGGTCGACTCCCAATTCTTTTCTCTCGTCGGATTGCAGAGCTCGGACGCTGAGGCCGAGATTTTCGAAGCTGACGGTCTTCGAGCCGGTTTCCCTGTCCGGCCGGAGTTCTTCCGAATTCCTCCCGCTATCCTTCGCCGTGAGCTTTTCGTCCTTCCGGGAACGGAGCGTGACCTTTTTTTCGACCGCTGCGCCGTTACGGAATATTTTTAATGTCACCTCGTCTCCGGGATGCTTTCGCGCAATATACGATTGGAGCTCGTTGGGTGCGTTGACTTCTTTTCCGTCGACCGAAAGAATTACATCGGTTTCCTTAATTCCGGATGCTTCCGCGGCACCCCCGGGAACCAGCCGCTGGACGAACACACCCTCGGCTTTCTTCAGGCCGATTGCCTTGGCATACGTGTCGTCGACGGTGCCGATCTCGACGCCGATGTAACCGCGCCTCACCTTTCCATTCTTGATAATATCTTCAGCGACGTAACGGGCAAGATTGATCGGAATTGCGAACCCGTACCCCTGATATCGGGCGTTTGTCGTCGCGATCGCCGTGTTGATCCCAATGACCTCCCCGTCGAGGTTTACGAGCGGACCGCCGCTGTTGCCCGGGTTGATCGCGGCGTCTGTCTGGATGAAGTTTTCGATTCCGTAGTCATCGCTTATAATGCGAATGTTGCGGCCGAGCGCGCTTATAATTCCCGCCGTCACCGTTCCCTGCAGGTTGAGCGGATTGCCGATCGCGAGCACCCACTCGCCGATTTCCACCTCATCGGAATTTCCGAACGCCGCCGTGGGCAAGTCCTTGTCATCGACCTTGATGACTGCGAGGTCCGTGGAAGGATCGGTCCCGATGATTTTTGCCTTCACCACATGTTTGTTGTTGAACGAGACGTCGACGTGATTTTCATCCGCTCCGTCGACGACGTGGTTGTTCGTCAGGATGTACCCATCCGGACTGATGACCACGCCGGAGCCGGCTGCCTGCTGAGGCTCGGATTCCGGGAATTTGAAATCGGGCCCGAAGAAGTGAAAGAAGTCGTTCAATTCACCGCCGGTCTTCCCCTTCCCCTTGGTCGTCACCGTGATGCTCACGACGGTCGGTGAGACGGCCTTGCTGACCTCGACGAACGCTTTGCTGAACGCTTTGACATCAACATCAGGATGTTTGACCTGGCTGCGGGCCCCCAGCTTCACCTGCGGGTCGCCCGCAAATCCCGGCTCGAGTCCGACTTTGAAGCTCGACACAAGCACCACGCCGAACACGATCCCGATGAAGATCAGGAATAACGCAGCGAGAACAGATTTACGTGACATAGGTTTGTTGCTCCTTCGATTGAATCGTTGAGTCGTTTATAGTAATCGGATACTGAAGTATACTGCACACACTCGATTTTGTTTCAGCACAGCGGTAGTCTTCATACTTTACCGGGACTTCACGGCAGAGCGAGAATTTGTGACGCCACCTTTTCAGAGTTCAGCGGCCGGAGCCCCTGCACATGATACCGCAGATAATTCCATAGAAAATTTTGGACCTGTCCTCGCTCTTGATAATCGATCTCAAGTTGCGTGGCATCCAGGGGATCGGAGATCTGTGAGAGGACCTCAAGAGTTTGCAACAGGTTCGCGCTCACCCCGACGGCGTGCCCCGAGGGAAGGTTGCACGACTCGCACAGCGGACCCCCCCGTTCAAGATGGAAGCGGACTTCCGCGCGGACACTATCCTTCCCCCCGATCGTCTTGCTGCACTCCACGCAACGGCTAAACGACGGCTGGAATCCAAGGATCTTCGCCAAATGGACTTCAAAACAATATAACACATGGCCGGGGTTTTTAGTTGCAGCGTCGGCCGCCGAAAGGCATCCGACAAGCAGCGAAAAGAGTCCTGCATTCTCCTCCTCGTCGTGCGTCACCATCGCAGTTATTTCGATCATTCCCATTCCCGCGGACATCTTGGCAAGATCATCATACAGGCGCAGGAAGGGACGGACGCGGTCACATTGGGTCAGAGTTTGCAGCTCGCGGGTTTCTTTCTTATAGACGACGATCGAATCATAGGACATCGGCTCAAGCGAGGAACCATAGCGGCCACGAGGGCGCCGCGCTCCCTTGACGATCGTGGAAAGTTTTCCAAACCGGCGCGTATAAAACGTAACAATCTTGCTCGTCTCGCGGTACGGCATTGATCGGAGAACAACCGCTTCCGTTTTCTCAATTGTGCTCATCGGTTGCGCTGCTTTTCAATTGAAGGGACGTTGAGAAAATCATAAGGCGGGTACGTAACCTCGCCTTCCGTAATAATGGCGGTGATGAGCGCAGCCGGCGTGACATCAAAGGCGGGTGCATAGACCCGCACACCCTCCGGGGCGATCCGCTTTCCGAATCCTTCAACGACTTCACTCGGGCTGCGTTCTTCGATCGGAATCAGATCCCCCGAGGCCACCGTGGAATCAATCGTTGTTGTCGGCGCGGCGATATAGAACGGAATTCCATGGTGGCGGGCGGCCAGTGCAAGCGCGTACGTGCCGATCTTGTTGGCGGTGTCGCCATTGGCCGCAATTCGATCCGCACCCACGACTACGAGGTCGATGTGCAGCCGGTGCATGACGCTGGCCGCAGTCCCGTCGGTTATCAGCGTGACGTCGATTCCTTCACGCATGAGCTCCCATGTCGTCAGCCTCGCGCCCTGCAGCAGGGGGCGCGTTTCCGTCGCATAGACCCGGACCGACTTCCCTTCCCGGTGCGCCGTTGTGATTATACTCTGCGCTGTTCCGGCGCCGCCGGTAGCCAGCGCGCCCGTGTTACAATGGGTCAGAATGATCGCGCCGTCGGGAACCAATCGAGCCCCGTTTTCTCCGATGCGCCGGCACATTGCCTCGTCTTCGAGATGGAAGGTGCGCGCCTCCGCCACAACAGCCGCCCTGATGCGCTCGACCGAGTCCGGCGAGGCAGCGGCATCCTCGATCCTTCGCAGTGCGCGGAACAAATTCACGGCCGTAGGGCGGGTCCTTCCGAGCTCACCGGAAATGCGCCGGATGTCAGACCGGAGATCGTCGGGCCTGACCGCCTTCGAGCCCAGGGCCCCGAGGGCAAGCCCATAAGCCGCAGAAATTCCGATGAGGGGTGCGCCGCGTATTCTGAGTGAGACGATCGCTTCGCCGACAACACGATAATCGGCCGTCTCAATGTAGGTCTCCTCCCCGGGAAGTCTGGTCTGATCGATGAACCGGACCCGGTCACCGAGCCATTCGATCGCCTTCATGAGCCAGAATCACACCAAGACCTCTGCATCGAACTTCGACAGCTCCCTGAACTCCCGGTAGCGGTCTTGAATTTCGATGGAGGTAAGATCCTTCAGACGATTCAGGCTGAACTGTTCGACGCAAAAGGATGCCAACGCGCTCCCGTGGATGACGGCGCGCTTACAGTTTTCCTCCGAGAAATCATCGGTCTTGGCGATCCATCCGATGAACCCTCCGGCAAATGCGTCGCCGGCGCCTGTCGGGTCATTGATGATTTCGAGGGGATAGGCGGGTGCCGAAAAAATCGTTCGATCCGTGACGAGAAGAGCGCCATGCTCACCCTTCTTAATGATGATCATTTTGGGCCCCATCCGGATGATCGCCTTCGCCGCCTTGATCAGGTTTGCCTCCTCCGTGAGCTGGCGGGCTTCTGCATCGTTGATGATGACGATGTCCATCCGCTTCAGCGTCGCCAGAAGCTCTTTTTTCTTTCCCTTGATCCAGAAATTCATCGTGTCTCCCACGACCAGCCGCGGC
>DASQAZ010000109.1:0-8961 GCA_035635475.1 Bacteroidota bacterium
ACTATTATTGCGGTCGTCTCACGGGTGAGCGTGGGAGTGGAGGCAAGAAGTTATTGCGGCCGGGGAAGAGCGGCCAATGAGAGGGAACTCGCATGGCGAAACCGATAATTCTTTACGTCGACGATGACAAGGCGGCGCTCGACGCGCTGAAGTTCGGTCTGGAGGACCGGGGGTACGACGTTCTTCAGGCGAAGGGAGGACCGGACGCGATGGTGTTGCTGAAAACAAATTCACCGAATCTGATTATCGCCGATCTCCGCATGGCGCCCATGAACGGTTTCGACCTCTTCAAGGAGGTAAAGAAAAACCCGCGGTTTGCCAAGACCCCCATCTTCTTTTACACCGGCGTCGACGATTTCCTTTCCCAGAAGTACGCTGAATCTCTCGGTGTCGACGCCTATCTCGTCAAACCAATCGACCTCGACACTCTCGACAGCATCATCCGCGGCAAGTTAGGGCTTCCATAGCGTCCACCCGCCACCGCCAGAGTTGACTTCTTCAGAACCGCCACAACCCTCGACGCGATTTCTTTTTGTCGACCTCCTTCGCGGCTGGGCGGTGCTCGTCATGATCGAGACGCACGTCGTGAATGCGCTCCTCGGCGCATCTCTGAAGGACGAAACGCCCTTCAAAGTTCTCACATTCGTGAACGGCCTGGTCGCGCCCTCGTTTCTCTTCTGCGCGGGGTTCGGCCTGGCGATCAGCCTGCGGCGCAGATGGGCGCAATTCGTAGGATTCGAGAAGACGCTCTGGAGGTATCTCTTCCGTCTCGCCTTCATCATGGTCGTCGCATACTCGTTGCACCTGCCCTTCTTCTCCCTTCAGAGACTACGGGGCCTAACGGATGAGAGCCAGTGGATACCCTTTTTTCAGGTCGATATCCTGCAGGTTATCGTTGTCACGCTCCTCTTTCTGATCCTGCTCGCCTGCGCAGTCCGCAAAGAGAACGTTTTTCGCGCTGCCGCCCTGCTGGCCGCACTGGCAGTCGTTTTTCTTTCGCCGATAGTGAACGGCATGGACTTTTCGAGTTTACCGATCTGGCTCCGGCCCTATCTGTCGGCGCAATACAGGTCGCAATTCCCCATATTCCCGTGGTCGGCTTTTCTTATAATGGGTACAGTCGTGGGTTTCCACTTCATGGATGCATCCGCCCGGCAGGCAATCTGGATGAAACGGTTCGCCTGTGCCGCTGCGGCAGGGATCGGGGTTTCGCTCCTGGCGGAGGTTGTGCCGCCGAATCTGTATCCAAACCACGACTTCTGGCGGGCAAGCCCGGAGTTTTTCTTTGTTCGGCTGGGGATCATCGGCCTCTCGCTCGCCGGGCTCTGGTACTATGATCAGCGGAAGCGCCCCCCCGCTTCGTCGCTGATTACGCTGTTCGGCCAGGAATCTCTGCTTGTCTATGTCCTCCACCTGCTTGTCGTGTACGGCTATACCTACGAGTGGAGTTTTGTGCGAATGTTCGGGCCCACGTTGAATTACCCCGAGTGTCTCGGCCTCTTCGCCGCACTTACCATATCGATGTACATCGTGGCGTACGTATGGCACCGGCTGAAAGGATGGAACATGCGCGCGGCCCAGGCCGTCGAGGTCGCTGCCCTCGGCAGCATCGTCGCGGCATTTATTCTTAAATGACGAGGTGCGGGCGGATTATTTCTTCAGAAGCCGATCGACGTTCCACCGCCGGATCTTGGAGAGAGTCTCGTAATCGGTGAGGTCGTAGTGGATCGGTGTGATGGAGATGTAGCGGTTCATGACGGCGATCTCGTCAGTGTCTTCCGACTCGTCCATGACTTCCAGCTTTCCGGTCAGCCAGTAGTACTCCTTGTTGTTCGGATCGCGCCGGACATCGAAGGTGTCCTCCCACCGCGTTTTGCCCTGGCGGGTGAGGCGGACCCCCCTGATTTGTTTTTCCGGAACGGCAGGTATGTTGACGTTGAGGAGCGTGCCATGCGGCAATCTTTTTTTAACAACGAACTCGGCGAGGATCCGGGAGAATTTCGAGGCGAACCGGAAATCGGGCTCCCTGCCCCAGGTCGATAACGAAACGGCAATCGAGGGGATCCCCAGCACGGTGCCCTCCGTCGCCGCGGAAACGGTGCCCGAGTAGATGATGTTGATGGCGGTGTTGGAGCCATGGTTGACCCCGGAAACGAGAATGTCGGGCTTTTCTTTTAAAAGCGAGCGGACGGCAAGCTTCACGCAGTCGGCGGGAGTCCCTTCCACGGCATAGCCGAAGAACGTTCCGTTCTTGCTGAATTCCTTTGCGCGCAGGGGATAGTTTACCGTGATCGCATGGCCCACGGCGCTACGCTGCTTGTCGGGCGCGACTACGGTGACGTCTCCAAGCTTTTTCAGTTCGTGAGCGAGCCCGGCGATGCCCGGAGCGTCGATGCCGTCGTCATTGGAGACAAGAATCCTGAGCCGCTTGCGTGGGGCGGGCGCCACGGCTCTCAGTAACTCTCTTTCCCGGTGGGGAAGCGCTGGGACTTGACGTCGTCGATGTACTTGCGGAACGCCTCGCGCATGATCTCCGCCAGCTCGGCGTACCGGCGAACGAAGCGCGGCTTGAATTCCTCGGTCAGCCCGAGCATGTCATAGACGACGAGCACCTGGCCGTCGCAATGCGGACCGGCCCCGATTCCGATCGTGGGAACGGGGATCGATTCTGTGACTTCCTTCGCCAGTGCGGCGGGGATTTTTTCAAGAACGATCGAGAACACGCCTGCCTCCGAAAGAATCCGGGCGTCGTTGAGGAGCGTCTTCGCTTCTTCTTTTGTCTGAGCCCGCACTTCGTAGGTGCCGAACTTGTTGATCGCCTGCGGGGTCAGTCCGAGGTGCCCCATGACGGGAATTCCGATCTTCACGAGGTGTTTCACGATTTCCGCGATGTATTCCCCTCCCTCGAGCTTTACCGCCCCCACGCCGACCTCCTTCATGATCCGCCCCGCGTTTCGAATTGCGTCGTCGAGGCTTGCCTGAAAGGACATGAACGGCATATCGACGACGATCAGGGCGTTCTTCACGGCCCGCTTGACGGCTTTCGCGTGGTAGATCATGTCGTCGACCGTTACGGGCAGCGTCGTTTCATAGCCGTGCACGACATTCCCCAGAGAATCGCCGACGAGAATGATGTCGGTGCCGACCTGGTCGAGGTATTTCGCGACGAGGAAATCGTACGCCGTGAGCATGACGATCTTCTCGCCCTTCTGTTTCATGGTCGTGACGGTCTTCGTCGTCACGACGCGCGGCTTCTTCGGGGTTTCCGGATTGTTCTTCATCGCTACACTCCTCGGCTACGCCGTGCTGAAAACTGTGGAAGGGGCATCTTCGAACGTGATCCCGCAGGCAAGCTCGAAGCCTTTTTTAAGCGCCCGGGCGGCCTCCCCGAACGGCACTTCTCTATTTAAAATGGTCCCGGCGTCGATCGTCCGCTTTGCCAGATCGGCCTCAAGGCGCGGCCGTGCGCTCCGGCCTTCAGATGAAAGAAACTCGACGATCCGCCTGTGCCCGGGTCCGAGGAGAACCGAGCCGTGCTGAAGGACGGTTCCTCCGTACCGGCGTTGGGCGCTGCCGACGAGCTTCCGGCCGTCGAACTGGATCTCGTACTTCGCGGAGCTGGAAAAGCAGGGGACGGATCGCGGGTCGTCCCGCGCAGCGGGATTCCGCTCGTCCCCCTCAGCGGGATCTGCGAGCTGCGCCTCGACTCCGAGCGTCTGCAATGCCGCGAGCAGTCCTGCGCTTATAAGATGGTATATTTCACGGGGGCTCCTCCCTTCCGCGGGCATGACAACGCTGTAGGTGATCTCGTCGGCGTGAAGGATCGCCCGCCCCCCGGTGGGCCGGCGGACAATGTCGATCCCCGCCCGCTGGAGCGCCCGCAGATCGAAATGCTCCATCCGCTGGTGAAAACCGATCGAGACGGCGTGCGGTTTCCACCCGTAGACTCGGAGAAGGGGAATCCCGCCCGCACTATCTGAGCCAGTCGGCCCGGCCGGAGCTGCCGAGCCTGCCAATCCGGCCGCCAGCGATTCATCGGTCTCCATGTTGAATTTTCCCGGCGAGAATCCGGTATTACGGAATTGCCACCTCATCGCCGCGTCCAGATGATTCCGCGTTTGCTTTTTTCTATGAATTCGACGACACGGCGCACTTCTTCGGTCATGGGGAGGTCCGCCTTGATTCGTTCGAGGGCCTGCGAGACGTTGAGCTGGTTATGATAGACGATTCGATACACCTTTTCCAGCGAGTCGAGGACGGCCTGAGGGAAGTTCCGGCGTTTCAAGCCGACAAGGTTCAGACCGGTGAACGCCAGGGGCTCCTGCCCGGCGAGCACGTACGGAGGCACGTCTTTGGTCACCCTGAATCCTCCCCCGATCATCGAGTGGCACCCGATGTGGGTGAACTGGTGAATCGCGACGATTCCCCCCACGACCGCATGGTCCTCGATCACCACATGCCCGCCCATGTTCACGCTGTTTGCGAGGATGACATGACTCCCGATCTCGCAGTCGTGGGCGACGTGCGAATAGGCCATCATGAAGCAGTGGCTTCCGACGGTGGTCTTCCAGCGCTCATGGGTGCCCCGGTTGAGTGTTGCGTACTCGCGGATCGTCGTATAATCGCCGACTTCGAGCGTCGTGATCTCGTTGCGGAACTTGAGGTCCTGCGGAAGCGTGCCCAGCACGGCGCCGTGATGAACCCGGCATTCCTTCCCGATCCGGGATCCGTTTGCGATGAGTGCGTGGGACGCGATTGCGGTTCCGCTGCCGATCGTGACGTCGTCTTCGATGACGGTGAACGGGCCGACCGAAACATTGTCGCCGAGTTGGGCCTTGGGACTGACGACCGCCGTGCTGTGAACCGTAACGCTCATCGGGAATGCATAGTGCGCGGGATAAATGAGCCGGCCGTGCGGACCGGGTGTCAGGTTTTTACATTGTTCTCGTTCCGGTCGACGATCGCGGCGCTGAATTCCGCTTCGGCTACGAGCTCTTTGCCGACGAACGCCCTTCCTTCCATCAGGGCGAGCTTCGCCCGGCGGCTGAGAATCTTCACCTCCAGAAGAAGCTGGTCGCCGGGCAGAACGGGCTTCCGGAACTTGCAATTATTAATGCTCGTAAACATAGCGAGCTTGCCTTCGGGGTTTTCCATTCCGTTGAGCAGCAGCACGCCGCCGGTCTGGGCCATCGCCTCGCAAATGAGGACCCCCGGCATAATCGGCCTGCCCGGGAAATGCCCCTGGAAGAACCAGTCGTTCAGGGTGACATTCTTGACGCCGACGATCCGTTCGTCGAGTTTGAACTCGATAATCTTGTCGACCATCACGAACGGGTAGCGGTGGGGGAGGATCTTCAGGAGGGCGTTGATGTCGAAGACGACGCCCTCCTTTTTCTCGAACTGGTACTTCTTGACCAATTTTTCCTGCTGGTACAGCTTGCGGATTTTCTTGGCGAACTCGACGTTACTCGCATGCCCCGGCCTCGCGGCGAGGATCTGCGCTTTAAATGGTACCCCGATGAGCGCCAAATCGCCCATGAGGTCGAGCAGCTTGTGCCGCGCGGGCTCGTTCTTGAACCGGAGCCGGCGGTTGTTCAGGATGCCGTTCTTGCCAATGACGATGGACTGGCCGAGTCCGATTTTCTGCATGATTCTCTTGGCATCCTCGTGCGTGCGGTCATGGTCGATGATAACGATCGCATTATCAAGGCTGCCGCCTTTGATCAGGCCCTGTGCGTGGAGCGACTCGACTTCGTGGAGGAAGCAAAACGTTCTCGCCGGCGCGAATTCCTGGATGAATTCCCTTTCGAGGTCGAACAGGCCGGTGTGCTGGCTGCCGAGAACCGGGTTCTGATAGTCGATCATCACCGTCATCCGGTATTCATCGGTGGGGAGCGCCACGATATCGACTCCGTTTTTCTCGTCGGTATACCTGACCGGTTGGTCGATGATCAGATAATCCTTGGGGGCATCCTGTTCCTCGAACTCGGCCTTCAGGAGCGCCTCGACAAACGGCTGGGCGCTTCCGTCGCAAATCGGCGGCTCGATGTTGTCGAGCTCGATGATCAGGTTGTCGATCTGGAGGCCGACGCACGCGGCGAGCACGTGCTCAACAGTATGCACTTTCGCCTCTCCCTTCGAGAGGGTCGTCCCTCTCGAGACCTCGACGACGAGGTCTACAATTGCCGGAATCTCGGGCTTTCCGGCAAGATCGGAGCGCCGGAATCGAAGGCCGGTGTTGACCGGGGCGGGGAGGAATGTCATATTTGTGGTTACCCCGGTGTGCAGACCGACGCCGGAGAGCGAGACGGGCTTCTTAATAGTGCGCTGATGGACCAACATGGGTTTGGTTCCTCTACTTCTTCTTACGGGTTTTTCGCGGCCGGAGACTTTTTTCGAGTTCCTGAACGCGGTTCGTGAGCTCGCGAACCTGACCCACGAGCGCCGGAAGCTGGACCAGCGCAGCCTCGATGCGCAGCGTTTCGCGGACCTCGCGCGCGGGGTATCCGAAGTACGTCTTCCCGGACTCGGTGATCGATTTGCCGACCCCGGATTGGGCCCCTATCTTCGTTTGGTCGGCGATCTGGATGTGGCCCGTCAATCCAACCTGGCCTCCGAGCGAGCAGTTTTTTCCCACCTTCGTGCTCCCCGAGACGCCCGACTGCGCGGCGATCACCGTGTTCTCGCTGATGACGACGTTGTGCGCGATCTGGATCAGATTATCCAGCTTCACTCCCTTTCCGATGCGCGTCTCTCCGATGGTCGCGCGGTCGATCGCACAGTTGGCGCCGATTTCGACGTCGTCTTCGATCACCACGATGCCGCGCTGGGGTATTTTCTCGTATGTCCCGTCCGGCTTCGGGGCGAACCCGAACCCGTCGCTGCCGATGACGGTCCCCGAATGGATGATGACCCGGCTTCCGATCCTGCATCCCTCTCTAACGCTCACGTTGGGATACAGAATGGTTCCCTCTCCGACCTCGGCGCCGTCGCCGATTATCGTCCCTTCGTGCACCTCTGCGCCCGAGCCGATCCTGCACCCCACGCCGATCGCGACGAACGCCCCGACGGCGGCATCGGCGTCGACAAGGGCGGATGGGGCGATCACCGCGCTGGGGTGAATGCCTTTCAATCCAGCGGACGCGGGCTGAAACGTATCGATGAGCCGAACGAACGACCGGTAGGGATCGGGCACCACGACAAAACTCAGGGCCTTGCGGCGCTGCGCAAATTCCGCCAGCGGAAGATCCTTCGAAACGAGCACGGCCGAAGCGAGGGTTGTCACCACGTACTTTTTATACTTAAGGTTTGCGAGGAAGGTAATGTCGCCGGGACCCGCCTCCTCGATCTTCGCGACCTGGCGGATATCAACATTGCCTTCGCCGACAATTTCGCCGTCGACGAGCTTCGCAATGTCGGACAATTTCATCGTTACTTGTTGAAGGTGCTCATGCGCTCGAACACTTTCGCCGTGAGATCGTACTTGTCGTTCGAGTAGATGAGGAGGATGTCCCCGCTCTTATCGAAGACGTAGTCGTACGAGTCCTCCTTCGCAATATCGGTGATGACCTTGAAGATTTTATTCTGGACGGGCTTCATCAGCTCATTCTGTTTCTGAAAGAGCTCGCCGGTCTGCCCGAACTTCTTCGTCCGGTAGTCGGCGATCTTCTTGTCGAGGTCCTGCAGCTCCTTTTCCGCCTGCGCCCGGAGCTGGTCGGTGAGAATCAGCTTCTTCTTATCGTACTCTTCGTACTTCTGCTGCCACTCGTTCTGCATTTTCGCGAGCTCCGCCTGCCACTGCGCCACGGTGTTGTCGATCTGGCGCTGCGCGTCCTGCGCCTCCGGGAGCTTGTCCATGATCGCCGCGGAATTGACCCATCCGATCTTCGCCTGCGCGAACGAATTCTGGAAAGCGGCTGCCGCCAATAAGACGGCGGCGAACATCACGATTGTTTTCATAGTGGTTACCTTCCTTGGAGAAGACAGTTTATTTCGACGAACCGCCGCGCTTGAGGCGATCGATGACAAAGTTCGTGTAATCGTACTTCGGATCTCCATACAGCAGCACGAGGATCTGATCGTTCCGGTCGAACATGAATTGGATCTTCTGGTCCTTGGCGACCTGCGCAATCACTTTCATCACTTTTTGCTTGATCGGCCTGAGGAGAGAATCGGTCAACTGCGCGAGCTCGCCCTCGGTCCCGAATTTCTGCTTCTGGAACAGGAGCCCCTTCTGCTGGAGCTCAAGCAGATCGTCCTTCTGCGCCCGCTTCTCCGCGTCGTTCAGGAGCGCCTCTTTTTTCTGGTACTCCTGATACTTTACCTGAAAGTCTTTGTCCAATTTTTCGAGCTCGGACTGCCACAGTTTCCCCGACTGATCGATTTTCTGCTGCGCGTCCTGCGCCTCGGGAAATTCCTGGAGTACCTTCGCCGAATTGACGTACCCGATCTTCACTGCCTGCGCGCCGGCCTCGACGCCCAGTAGGGGTATCAGGAGAAAGCCGATGCACAGGATTACAAGATTTCGCATCACGTTGACCTCGTCGCGTTGTGAGAAGAAAATTGCCGGAACTTTGTCGATCAAAAACCTCTGCCGAACTGGAAGTGGAACCTCCACCCGTCGGGCCCCCCGTCCGTCGAGAGGACGTGATCCGCGCCGTAGCCGTAGTCGAACCCGATGAGCCCGATCGGGTTGATCAGGAGGCGGGCGCCGAATCCGTACGAGCGCTTCAGGTCGGAAAAATCGGCGTGATGGAAGTTGGTAAAGACATTCCCCCCCTCGGCAAACATCAGGAAGTAAATCGGGATCGGACTGAGCGTCACGGCCAGGCGCAGTTCGAGCGTTTGCTTTTCGAGGACCCTGCCCCCGATTTCGCCCCGCCCGTCGCGCGGGCCCACGCTGCGATCGTCATACCCCCGGAGCGCGGTCGTCGAGATATAGCCTAGGCCGGTGCCCCCCAT
>DASQAZ010000110.1:0-43184 GCA_035635475.1 Bacteroidota bacterium
GCAGCGTACAGATTCCGGAGGGCCGGTTCACGCGATGTGTATCCGAGGGATAGGTAGGCATTCCATGTTTCGTTGATATTATAATTAAATCCCACCCTCGGGTTTGCAAAGAAATACGGGAGAGTGAAGGTATGGCCCAGATATTTTTCGTTCGTGATACCGTACCGGTCGCTTACGAGCTGGAGATCGATCATGACGGTGGTGCTTTTCCCCGGCCGGTAGAGTTCATGGCCATACAGCGAGAAAATATCTTTCTCGCCGTTGTACTCATAGAAGTGATAGTCGGGATCGAAATTGTCCGGGAGCCGTTCGGCATACTGGATCTTCCCCCAGTGGGTCGAGCGATGGATCCGCAGTTCGCCGCCAACGGTCAGCGTGCCGGGGCCGTGCCCGATATCGAGATGGGGCAGCCACCCCCATTGGTTGTTCCCGACGAAGGCCCGGACAAGCGCGTTGGCGGGATTCTGGGAGGTCGGGAACCCATACCGGTAACCGATGCGCAGCATCGAGGTATCCGCCCAGGAGGCGTCGTAGTCGAAGTATCCGTCACCGGTGTAGAAAAACAGCGTGTTGTGAAGCACGAGTCCGGGCGCCAGCCGCCATTCATGGATCAGCTCGTAGTGGGGCTGAGAGAAGCTCTCGCTTTCCTGGGGCCGGCGCGCGACCGCGTACCCATAGCGCGGTTCGGGTGAATCGAGCCCCCACGCGCCGAGATTCTGGCGGCGAAGCTTGAGATTGTCATTTGCAAACTTCGGCAGGCCGAGGTAGGCGAGGCCGTCGGTGAGAGGCCCCCCAAAAAAATGAATGCGTGTCGTCATTTCCTTGTCGATGCGGAGCGCCCCGAGGAAATACGAGTTGAGATCCACCCATGAATTCATCCGGTAGCCGCTGCTGAGGATTTTTCCGAGCCGGGCGTAGAACATGTACTGACCACCGACAAGGCCCGAATTGATGCTTACCTCGTACTTCCGGGTTGAGAGCGGGAGGGAACTGGCGCTGTCACCGAATTCCTGAAAACCAAGATCCAGATCCAGAGTTGTTCCCGGGCGGCGGTTGAAGGGGTTCGTTGTCAGGTTGATTGATCCGCCGATCGCGGGAGGGCCATAAAAGTCGCTTCCCGCACCGCGTTGCACCTGGATCGACCCCGTGCTACCCAGGAGATCGGGGAAATCAATCCAGTAGACGTTATGATCCTCGGGATCGTTCTGCGGGACACCGTTGATCATTACCGAGAGCCGCCGCTGGTCGAATCCGCGGAGATTGACGTAGTTATATCCGATCCCGTTTCCGTTCTCGGAATAGTAGGTCATCGAGGGGAGATCCGAGAGAAGCACGGGAACATCCTGCACGGTGTATCGGTCCGCGAGCTGCTCCTGCGTCAGGTTCGAGAACGTTGCCGGCGTTTCTCTTTCGTGGGCCTGCGTCGCGGTGACGATGACCGGCAAAAGGTAAAACAGGGTATCCCGTTTTGTCACCAGCGAATCTTGCGCCATTAAAGAGGAGGCGAGAAGAACGGGCATGAAGGCCGCGGTCAGCGGGGACACTCGTTGCATAGGATCGGCTCCGCAAAAGAAACGCCGTGTTCCCGATCTTCATATCGAAGGGAGGATCGGAAAAACGGCGTTCAGCCCGCTTCATTCCGTTTCCCTACGCTGGCATGATCCAGATCAGGTTTTCAGGGTATTGTCTCAGTCCCGCTCAGCGGGACACCCCTAACGGATTACATTCTAATATACTGCATCACGCCGGAGAATGCAACTGATTCCGCAGAGGGTCTATTGTTCGGTTTCGTTTCACCGAAAAAAAGTCTATCTTGCCACCTGTTTGTGATTAAAGGGAGGAATCCTGGGTGTCACTGAATCAGGACAAAAGCATCGATGGATTGCCAGGGAAGGCCATGACGGGGATCGTGCGACTGCTGATTTGTTCAGTGTTGGGTGTCCTCCTCGGCGCTCTGCCTTTGGCAGCTCAACCCCGGGAACGTGCGAAGGGGAGGCTGACGATTCCATCTACGCGCATGACCATTGTCCCGCCGCCATGCTACGAACCGATCGGATCCTCACCCCTGCTTTTTTGCGGGACGACTCAGGCGTCTCTCAGCGTCTTTGAATCAACGCGTCCTTTTGATCAAGTCATCGCAAGCTATTCGAATCAGGACTCACTCGCGGCGAGAGAATTCAGTGCGATCAGCAGGCCTGAAGAGTTAACGATCGACGGGCTGCAGGCGATCAAATTCAGTCTTCGCCGGATCACGGGACTCCTTCGAACGGAGGACCAAATCATTCAGGTATTCGTGGCCGGCGACTCGGCGGGTTCGTTCACGGTGATCGCAGCGTATGCAGACACATTGAATCTTCATTCCGTCGGTCAGCTGGTCGCCTCGGTGTCTACGATTCATTGGGACAGAAGCGGCTCGTTGACGCCGATGTCGCGTCTGGGTTTCTCCCTGGATGTTAAGGGAGGTTTTAAGCTGACCCAAAGCCTCCCCGGGTGGCAAATGTACACGATGGGCGGTTTGCCTCCGGACAGTTCTCATTCTCCGCCTGCTTTTATCATCCGAACCTCCGAGCCACCCACAGGTTTGGTGATGGACGAAGTGCTGAAAGCAATGATGGAGTCGATGCTCCAGAACCTGGGCGGCGGCGTCAGAGTTTCGAGAGTCATTGAATTCAATAAGATTGTCGTTGACGGCGTACGTGCTTTCGAGACCGTTTCTTCGGGGCGGAGGTTTCCGAGCGACAGCACCATCGCGGTGTATGTCTCATTGATCCTCCATCCGATCAACTACATTTCTATGATCGGTTTCTCCGATGCCAGCCATCAGGACCTGTACATTGAGCGCTTTAAAGAAATTGTTCGCTCGTTCAAGCGGGACTCACCATCTCCAGATGAATGTGCGGACTGCAGCCGGTTGGCCGGAGCAAAACACTATGCACAGGCATTATCATGCTTTGAGAGCGCCCTTCGTGCCAGACCTGCGTCCCTCACGGCACGACTGGGAAAGGCGGACGTCCTGAGATCGCTGAAACGGTGTGAGGAAGCGACCCGAGAGTACGACCAAATTATCGAGCATACGAAGAGCTGCGACCAGGCATTTCTGGGGCGTGCCCGATGCAATACGGCCCGGAAGTACTACGCCGAAGCGCGAGCGGACTTCGATAAAACTCTGGGGCTGAACACAAACAATCTCGATGCTTATCTCGAGCGCGCGGCGGTCCGGAAGGAGACCTGGGACCGCGCGGGAGCGGACAGCGACTATCACCGGGCAATCGCGCTGGCGCCTGATTCTGCGGCTCTTTACGTAATGGCCGGGGATGTCGAGTCGCCCGAGGAGGCAATTACAAACTACTCGAGAGCGATCAACATCGATCGCCGGAACGCGCGTGCTTTCAAGAAGCGCGGGGAGATGTATTATAACTATCTCGGAGAGTACGAGGACGCCATTCGTGATTTTTCATCCGCGATTCGCATTGACCCGGCGGACTGGATGTTGTATATGCTCCGCGGGAGCGCGTTGTTCGACATCGGAAGGGATGATGAGGCAGTGAAGGACATGGAACAGGCGACGAAGGGGGATTCTGCGGACGCAGAGGCACTTGCCCAATCCGGATTCACCCTCGGCTTGACAAGACATTTCGATGCGGCTAAGAAAGCTTTCGACCGTTGTTTCGCGCGGGATTCCATGAGGTGGACCCACTATTTATTCCGAGGCATCGTAGATTACCTGAACGGCAGTTTCCGGGAAGCAAGCAGAAATTTCCGGAGAGCATCAAAGTTGGGACCGAACGCGGAGGCACGCTCCTGGCTTTATTTCAGCGAGTTCAAGGAACTCGGATTGACGCAAGCGAAGAAAAACTTACAGCTGTACCGCCAAAGCGGGGTCTCGGATGCGGAGGACTGGGGCGAGATTGTCCTCTACATCCTAGGCGAGGTCAGTGAAGAGAGATTGATCGGCGATATTCGCCCGCGTCTGGAGAAACGATCGTTCAAGGCGACGCAGGCAAAGATCGGCGAAGCGACATCCGACACATACTTCGCCATCGGCATGTCACAATACATTACCGGACTCAAAATAGGGGCTAAGAAGTACTGGATGAAAACGATCGGTACCAACGCGAAAAATATCGCGAGTTATCAGGTCGCGCGTGCGCTCCTATCCGGGGCGTGGAAGGAATGATCGCTGTCGTATTCATGACACTAACCATTCATATCATAAGGAGGATACCATGTTGAAGGAATTTGTGGAGTTTCTGAAGGAATACGGCATCGTGGGTCTTGCGATTGCCGTCATTATCGGCGGAAAGCTCAACCTGCTCGTGAGCACAATGGTCGACGGGATTCTCATGCCGATCATCACGTTTTTCCTGCCGTCCGGAAACTGGCGGACCGCGACGCTCAACATCGGCCCGTTTCATTTCCTCCTCGGTCCCTTCTTCGGCGCCCTGATCGATTTCCTGATCGTCGCCCTGATCGTCTTCTATTTTGCGAAGATGATATTGAAAGAGCAGAAAGTGTCCAAGCGTTGATGATTGCTCCTCTCCGGATTTTTGCTTATATTACGTCGCCTTTTTTACACAAATTAGAAGGAAACGCACAGAATGGCACAGCATTTATCTGCTGAGAGACAGGCCCGGAGGGCTCTGAGGCATCGCACGCGGAACAGGGCGTACCTGTCGAAGATGAAAACCGCGATGAAACGCGTCCGTCAGTCGAAGGAAAAAGACAAGGCCGCCGGAGCGCTCAAGGATGTTGTAAAGCTCCTTGACCAACTCGCGGCGAAAGGGGTCATTCACCGGAACAATGCGGCAAACAAGAAGTCCCGCCTGATGAAGTTTGTTTCCTCCCTGAAGTAAGGGCCGAAGCGTTGCAGAAAAAGTCCCGCATAGCGGGACTTTTTCATTTCTAGCCTCTTCGGACTATCCTCTCTGGGACGGTTTCACTTGTGACAGCCCTTCGAGTTCGCCGATCCGCCGGTCGATCTGCGGAACCAGCTCGGGCCTGATTTGCTTCAATAAACGATAGGTCTGAATCGCCTCCCCGTAGGCACCCTGCGTTGCATAGATTTCAGCCAGCGTCTTGCTGACAATTCTCCCTTCGCTGCCCGGACTCCCCGACGTCTTGATCACAGGAGACGGCATCGTGCCAAGGATCCCGCTGGCTGCGATATCCGCCCGGGGGATGGGCGGGCTTGACACCGTTACCTCCCGAACCGCAGTCGGGCTTTCCTTCACTGCCGGTTCTTCAGAGGGAGATGTTTCTGCCGCGCGTTCCATTTGAGAGGACTCGAGAGGGATGGGCGGGGGTGAAGCCGATCGGGTTTCAGAAATTGCCTGCTCGGCTTTTACGGCAGCTTCTCCCGGGCCGGGAGACCCGGCAACCAGGGTTTCCCATTCCTTTTGCAATTCGAGCATGATCGGCGAGTCGGGGATCCATTCCGAAGAGGTCTGCAAGATATCGAGCGCTTCCCGATACTTGCTCTCGGCCGCGCGGCACTTTGCAAGGATGAGACGGCCGGTCGCATAGCCCGGGTGCTCCCGCAGCCCGGACTCACAGAGTTCCAGGGCCTCGGAGAGGCGGCCCGAGTTTAAATACTCGCTCGCCAGTCGCGCAAAAAGCGGTGAATGCGGATGGCGCGAGACGCGAAGGACGATCTGTTCGAGGTTCATGAAGTGTTGCCTAGGGAGCTGCTGCGGCTGGGGCAGGCTCGATCAACGGCTCCTCGGCGGCGGCCGCGAGTTTCCGGGCGAGCCAGGCATGCCTGATCGACAACCAGGCAACGAGTCCGAAACCCATCGAAAATAAAAGCTGGAACGGCACTGCGGCCAGCTCGAGGTAGTAAATCGAAGCGCACACGCCGAAGAAACAGTAGAGGGCCAGCAGAAACTCGATGACCACCGTATAGTTTACTTTCATCATTGCGTATTTCTTGTCAAGCCATCGGTCTTTTTTGTCGACGACCGAGTACTTGGGAGTCCGGATGAATTCCGATGGTCTCCTGAACAGCGCTTCCAGAACCGCTTTGGTATTGTTCACCGCGAATCCCATACTCCCTGCCATGAACAATGGAAAGAGCAGCATCCGCTTCTGCCAGTCCTGGTAGACATCCTTCTGCGAGTAGAGGTAGAAGAAAAACGATCCCAGAAATGCAAACACGAATATCGCCATGATCGTGAAGTAGAGTTCGTATCCGCCCTGATGCTTGATGAACACAAGCGGGACATTCAGTATGCCGGCCACGAGAATGAATGGGAAGACGATGTTGTTGCTCAGGTGGAAGGTGGCATGGACCTTCTTTTCGAACGGCAGTTTAGATTTCCAAACCTGGGGCAGGATCTTGCGGGCCGTTTCAATGGCCCCTTTCGTCCACCGGAATTGCTGGCTCTTCAGCGCGTTGATCTCCGAAGGCAATTCTGCGGGCGATGTCACATCGTTGAGAAACTTAAACCTCCATCCCCGCAATTGCGCGCGGTAACTCAGGTCGAGGTCTTCCGTCAGCGTGTCCGCTTCCCAGTTGCCCGAGTCGAGGATACAATCCTTCCTCCAGATGCCTCCCGTCCCGTTGAAATTGATGAAGAAGCCCGCTTTATTGCGCACATTTTGCTCTATAACGAAATGCCCGTCGAGAGCCATTGCCTGGACCCTGGTCAGAAACGAGTAATCGCGGTTCAAGTGCTCCCATCGTGTCTGGACGAGGCCGATCTTTTTGTCGAGGTAGAAATAGGGGAGCGTAAGTTTTAGAAAACTCGGCTGGGGCAGGAAGTCGGCGTCGAACATCGCGATGAATTCCCCGCGCGCCGTCCTCAACCCCTCTTTCAGGGCCCCTGCCTTGTAACCCGCGCGGGAGCTGCGCCTGAGATGCTTGAGGTCGAAACCCTGGCGGATGTAAAAGGCGACTCGCTCCGCGACAATATCGCTTGTCTCGTCCGTTGAATCGTCGAGGATCTGAATCTCGAGCCGGTCCCTGGGGTAATCAATCCGGCAGGCGGCATCGATCAGCCGGCCGGCGACATAGTACTCGTTAAAGAGCGGAAGCTGAATAGTGACCGGAGGGAATTCCTCCAGGACCTCCGTACGTTCGATCTTCTTGTCGCGATGCTTCAAGTAGTAGAAGATCATCACGAATCCGCTCGATCCGAAGAGAAAGAGGATCGTCAGGGAGATAAAGTACGTAATAATTATAAAATCCTGCATAGATGCTGCTCAGTTATGAAGATTCAGTTGATTACCATCCTGAAACAGTTTCGTTCAGGATGTCTTCCGACAGCTTATCCACTGCAGCATTGATGGCGACCTGCCGCTGGGCCGGTCCGCCAATCACTTCGTAGTCACCCCAGTTGGAAAATTGTTTCTCGAACACTTTTTTCTTCAGTTTGATGTCCTGATACGAGACGGTCGTGCTGATCGTAACATGCCGTTTCGTGACTGCTTCGCCGGTTGTGACCACGAGGGGCTGATCGGTCAACGATGCGATCGTACCCTCGATGAAAGAGTCGGCATGCGGCTTGTCCGTCACCCCGAGACTATTGTCCTGTTTGAAGCGCTCGATCAACTTATTTGTCAACAGCTCTCGCAGGCCCGGTTCTCCCGATCCGCTCTGATCGTCGAAAAGCGGAATGGCGACTGTCTTCAGGTGAGGGGGAACCGATGATCCCTTGAACGAATAGAGACAGCCCGGGGCGATGGAAACCGCCACGAGGAGGCAGATCATACCGAGCCGGGACATGTTCCAGTTTCACTCCAATCCGTATTCTTTAATTTTGCGGTACAACGTTCGCTCGCTTATATTCAGGGCCTTTGCCGCCAACCGGCGGTTTCCATTGAAGCGGTCCAGCGACTGGATGATCATTCGCTTTTCCATCTCGTCAAGGGGTATAAATTGCTCGCCGACAGCCTGATTCTCGGTGTCAACGCGCGCCTCGACAATCCCCGAGCCGCCGGGGACCGTATGACCGTTCCGCTCCAGGAGACTCTTGATGTCCATGATGTCGCTCTTCATTTCAAGAAGCGCGCGGTAGATCAATTCCCTTTCTGCCTGTTCGGACGGTTTTGGGCTGTACACCGGGAGGTGCCGGCCGTCCTCGTGAAGCTCCTTCACGTACTTTCTCACCTCAGCCGCGTCGATCCGTTTGCCGCGCTCGATCACCAGCATGCTTTCGATGACGTTGCGCAGCTCCCGCACATTGCCGGGCCAGCGGTAGCTCTTCAAAAGGTCGGTCGCCTCGGGCGAGAAACCGGCAAAGGTGATTTTATTTTTCTCGGCGACCTGCCGGGCAAACCGATCGATGAATATAGGAATGTCGTCCCGGCGGTCCCGGAGCGGCGGGATGCGGATATTGATCGACCGGAGCCGGAAGAACAAGTCGCTGCGGAATTCGCCCTGCCGTACCTCTGCTTCGAGGTCCTTGTTTGTCGCGGCAATAACGCGCACGTCGACCTTCCTCGGCGTCGCCGATCCCACGCGCATATATTCTCCATTTTCCAGGATCCGCAGGAACTTGACCTGCGTTCCGATCGGGAGTTCGCCGATTTCGTCCAGAAAAATTGTGCCGTGATCCGCCAGCTCGAAGTAGCCCTTGCGCGTCTCACCGGCGCCGGTGAACGCGCCCTTCTCGTGCCCGAAGAGCTCGCTTTCGATAATCCCTTCCGGAATTGCCCCGGCGTTGACTGAAATCATCGGCTTGTCCGCGCGCAGGCTCGCCTGGTGGATGGCCTTGGCAATGACTTCTTTCCCGACGCCGCTCTCGCCGGTGATGAGCACCGTGAGATCGGTGGGAGCCACCTGCTGGATGATGTCGACGATTTCCCGAATTTCAACCGACTCGCCGATAATGCCGTACTTTGCCTGAAATTGATCCCGGTCCATCACTTCAATACTTTTCAACGACTATTGAATCCATCTTATACTTTGATTTTATCTCTTTTCCCTGGTGCGCGGCCTCTTCGGCGCTGCGGAAGTTTCCCACCCAGACGAGATGGAGGCTGCGACCCGCTCTGACCTTGTCCGTGATCTCGGAGCTGTAGCCCCGTTCCTCAAAAAACACCTTTTGTTTTTCCGCGTTCGCCATTGTGGAAAATGCGCCCACCTGAAGGGTGTACGGTTTCGGCGACTCCGGCGCGCGCGATTCAGGCGCCGTCGTCGAGAGGGTTTCGCTGATTGCCCTCTCTTTCTGGGGGAGATTGATCGCCGCCTCCTCGCGCGCAGGAAGAAGGGCCGGCGGCTTGCCAGTTATGGAAGAAGAGGCGGGGTAATCACGCCGTAACTGGGCCATTTTCTTTTCAGCCGTGCGGTAGAGGCCGAGAGCCGAGTAATACTGATAGATGCGGTACAGGGCGTTGTCCGCGTACTCGCTCCTGGGGAAATTATCAACAATGCCCTGGTAAAACTTTACGGCTTCCGTGCCATCGGAGGCGAGGCGTCCCTGTAAAAAGAGCAATCCCGCGGTGTTCGGGTACCTGGTGACGAGGTCGGGGAGCGCCCTGCGGACCTCATCCGTCTGCCCACGGTCGAGCAGGGAGATATACGTTTTCACTTCATCCGTTCGCAACTGACCGCAGAGCGCTACGATCGAAACGGCGAACAGCGCAACTAGAATTGAGACGGCTCTCGCCCGGGAGCATTCGATCGTCGTCACGCAGCAATGTCCGCGGAGATGGCAATTGGCAATACCTGCGCCGGGTTCACGACTTCGCCAAAAAGCGTCGCAGCATTCGATCGCGTGATCGAAACCACGACGTACTCACCACGGGAGAAGCCGCCACCCTGGAAGATGACGGTCTTGTTTCCATCTGTCCGGCCCTGCCACTCGGATGAAGATTTCTTGCTCGGCCCCTCGACCAACACCGCGAACCGTTGCCCGAGAAGACGCCGGTTCTTCTCTTCAGAGATCTCAGATTGACGACGGATCAATTCATCGATCCTGCGCGTCTTGACCTCGCCGGGAATATCGTCAGACATCCGGAACGCCGGCGTGAGCTCCCTGGGGGAATACTTGAAGATGAATGCCCCGTCGTACTGAACCCTCTCCATGAGCGCAAGGGTGAGCCGGTGATCCTCCTCAGTTTCGGTAGGAAATCCCGAAATGAAATCTGTGGACAGACAGACATCCGGAATGGTCTCGCGGATAGACTCAAGAAGCCGTAGATAGTGGGACTCGTCGTACGTTCGATTCATTAATTGCAAGATCCGGTCGGACCCGGACTGGACCGGCAGATGGATATAATTGCAAATATTTACACGGCCGGCGATCGTCCGGATGAGTTTCGCCGACATGTCACACGGGTGCGATGTGGTGAACCGGACGCGGATCGATAGATCGACGCCGGCAACCGCTTCCAGCAGGTCGGCGAAATCGAACGGGCCGTCGCGATAGGAATTGACGTTCTGTCCAAGAAGCGTGACCTCCTT
Organism: Bacteroidota bacterium; assembly: GCA_035635475.1. GTDB lineage: Bacteria > Bacteroidota > Ignavibacteria > UBA10030 > SZUA-254 > VBOC01. The sequence goes on from DASQAZ010000110.1 coordinate 10,406, forward strand.
GAATCCCCGCGCACAGAGAGCCTCGACTTCCTTCACCACCCCGGAAAGAGAGCGACTCCGCTCCCTGCCCCTGGTCAGGGGCACGACGCAGAAAGAGCAGAATTTGTCGCATCCTCGCATGACGGAGATCCAGGCGCTGACGCCGTCGGTCCGGAGCGGCGTGATGTCGTCGTACGTTTCGACGCGGGAGAGCCGGACTGCTATTCCCTTATCTCCATTCCATGCATCCCGGAGAAGGGCGGGGGTCTTTCTGTACTCATCAGGGCCGATAATCAAATCGACGGCCTTCCCGACGCCCCGAGCCCTCTCGCCGAGGAGACTTGCACGCAGCCGTTCGGCCATGCAGCCGAGCAGCCCGACAACGATACCCGGTTTTTGCAATTTTAGCCGCTTGTACTCTCCCAGCCGGCCGTACACACGCTGTTCGGCGTTCTCCCGGACGCTGCATGTGTTGATCAACAGGACGTCGGCATCCTCCATAGAGTCTGTCATTTCATGCCCATCCTCCTGAAGGAGGGACTGCACAACCTCCGTGTCGGCCACGTTCATCTGGCACCCGTAGGTCTCGATGTAGATGCGTTTCTTCAATTGTGCCTAAGATACCCAATAACTGACAGAAAGTCAAAGGGGAAGCGATCTGTTAAAGCATTTTAATACTATCAGGCGGCATTTCAGCGACTTGCGCGTCGCGCGGCTTTGACAAGAAGGCAGAGATTCTACGAGTGGCCCCGGCTCCGAAGCCAACCTGCTTGATTCTTGGGCAAAAAAAGGCGACTATTATTCTCCCGATCATCAAACACCCAGGATAACCGAATGGTACCCGCCCTGCTTCTAAAAAGCATCCGGGAACAGGCAAAAAAAAGGAAAAAATCGGTGGTTCTTCCCGATGCACTCGATGAGCGCACCATACGCGCAGTCCGGATACTCCTCGATGAATCCCTGGCGATCCCTATTCTGATCGGCGATGAACTTCAGATTCGGTCAATAGCAAAGCAGTCATCCACCGACCTGGGTAACACGCGGATCATCGATCCTGCGAAATCGGAAAAGCTAAGCGACTTTACCCACGTCTATTTCAACCTCAGGAAGGATAAGGGAACCGACCTTGAGGGTGCCCGCAAGACGATGCTTAATCCGCTCTTTTTCGGGGCCATGATGGTCCGGGAGGGAATGGCGAATGGGAGCGTGGCCGGCTCGCTGTCCACGACGGGTGACGTTCTCCGGGCTGCAATTCAGGTCATCGGGCTCATCGAGGGAGTGAGCGTCGTCTCAAGCTTTTTTCTCATTGTCTTTGAACACAAAGTTTTCTCGTTTGCCGACTGCGCCGTCGTACCAGACCCCTCCGAGGATCAGCTCGCCGACATTGCCATTGCGACGGCAGAGAGCCATCGAAAGTTGACGGGCGAGGAACCGCGGGTGGCGATGCTGTCGTTCTCGACGAAAGGAAGTTCGTCTCACCCCTTTGTTCAGAAAGTCCAAAATGCCGTCGCTTTAGCCCGCAGGAAGATGCCCGCGCTTATAATAGACGGGGAATTGCAGCTGGATGCAGCCGTGGTTCCCGCCGTCGCTCGCTCGAAAGCCCCCGGAAGTCCGGTCGAAGGGAATGCGAATGTGCTCATCTTTCCCGACCTCAATTCCGGCAATATCGGCTACAAGATAGCCGAGCGCCTGGGAGGCGCGAAGGCGATCGGTCCGATTGTTCAGGGCTTGCGGAAGCCCGCCTTTGACCTGTCCCGGGGCTGCAGCGTGGAGGATATTGTCAATACGGTGGCGATCAATTCTGTCCTGGCGCCTTAAGGCGGCATGCTAGGGGGGACAAATGGTTCCGAGAATCGTCGGTCTCACTGCACCCGTGGCTCCGGGCACATTCGCGGTATTCCCGGAGATCGTTTCGTTTGCGAGCAGAGCGAAACAGATTGCTTCCTTCGCATCAGCAGGCAGGAGCGTTTCATCCGTGGTGCTTATCTTCAATCCGGAAAAATACCGCCGGAGGGCATCCATGATATAGGGATTCCTGGCTCCGCCGCCGCTCACCAGGAGCTCCTGTGCCTTCATCTTTCCGCGGATGAAACGCCGGTAGCCAAGGTAGACGCTTAAGGCGGTAAACTCCGATGCAGTTGTAATCATATCTCTTCCCGAGCGGCCATGGGCACGCCGGATCAATTTCTTAACAAACGGTTTGCCGAATACTTCACGGCCGGTTGATTTCGGAGGGCGTTTTGCGAGGTAAGGATGCCGAACCATCCACGCCAGCAATGAAGGAATGATGGCACCGGCGGCGGCGATCGAACCTCCGGCGTCGAACGGTTTCCGGAAGAAGATTTCCGTGAGAGAGTCGATGACCATGTTGCCCGGCCCTGTGTCGAAGGCGAACACTTTATCGAGAGAACAGTTTTTTGGCAATACGGTCACGTTTGCAATTCCGCCAATATTAAGCGCCAGCCGGTTCACGCGCCGGGACCGTAAGAACAGATAATCGACATAGGGGACAAGGGGGGCCCCGGCGCCGCCCACCCCGATATCGGCAAGCCGAAAATCGCCGACGGTCAGGATCCCCGTGGCTTTCGCAATAACGGCGGGGCTCCCGATCTGCAGAGTCGAGCGGACGGTCCTGCCGAACATCCTGAGCGGCTCCGGCAGGTGCCGGATGGTCTGGCCGTGCGAGCCGATCAGATCGACCTCCGAAGGCGTTTTTCCCGCGGTTCGGATAATCCCCTTTGCCGCATCTGAGAACAAAAGTGCAATGAGCACATTGAGCCTTGCCAGGTCGTCAAGTCGAGCTGTGTGGGGATCAGAATTTTTTAATATGAAAGCCTTGAAGCCCGGAGGGTACGGGAACGTCTCGAAAGCGAGGCGCCTGAAGCGTGTGCGGGCGCCCGATCCCGCGACCTCGACGAGCACGGCATCGATCCCGTCGGCCGACGTTCCAGACATCAGACCGACGACGAGCCTTTTGTTACGTCTTTGGACCTTTTTGACCATGTCTCATAATATGCAAAATCATGAAGCGCGCCGGTTCGACGACTGATCCCCGTCTCGATCCTCTTGTGGGAGCCCATGAATCCATCGCCGGGGGGATTCACACGGCCTTTGAGCGGGCCGAGCGGGCAGGATGCAGAACGCTTCAGGTCTTTACGAAAAACGCGAGCCGATGGCAGGCGAAACCGCTCAGCGATGAAGACATCGCAAACTACAAAACCGCGGCGTCGAAATCAACCATTGCGCCCGTCATCGCGCATGATTCCTATCTCATCAACCTGTGTGCAGCGGATCGCTCGATCCTCAGAAAATCCCGTGAAGCGTTCATCGATGAGTTGCGCCGCTGCGAAGTTCTTGGTATCCCGTATCTCAATTTTCATCCCGGAGCTCACATGGGGGCGGGGGAAGCCGCCGGCCTCCGGCTGATTATCGAATCGTTGAACCACGCCCATGACCGGACGGAAGGAGCCCGGGTCCTTTCGGTTGTCGAAACAACGGCGGGTCAGGGGACGGTGCTGGGGCACCGGTTTGAGCAGCTCGCGGCGATCATCGACGGTGTGGAAGATCCAAAGCGTGTTGCCGTCTGCGTCGACACATGCCATATCTTCGCGGCCGGATACGATATCAGCAACCGCGAAGGATACGAGAGCACGCTCCGGGCGCTCGACGAGACCGTCGGACTGAAGAAGGTCGTAGCAATGCATGTAAACGATTCCAAGGCGCCGCTGGGGTCGCATATCGATCGCCACGAACATATCGGGAAAGGGCGGATCGGCCGGGAGGGATTTCGATTTATCATGAAGGATGACCGGCTCCTGAATGTCCCGAAGATTCTCGAAACACCAAAGGGGGAGGATCTCAGGGAGGACAAGATGAACCTGGCCCTGCTCCGAAGGCTGGCCCGATGACCATCACGAGGGCCGGAAAATGTGCGTTTCCGGTGTTCTGGAGCACGGGTCGGTTGATCCCACTGTTCAATATCAGTAGCTTCCCGGGAGGTATTGATCAACATCAGGAGGTGATCGATGGGAACTGTATGGATTATCGGGGGAATTGCCGCGGTCGCGGCTTCGTTCTTCCTCTCCGGGGGTGATGACATCTGGCAGTCGCTCGATGCCGCGGGCATCGCGGCCGCCCTCTACCTCGTTGTGCTCGCCGGATTCACCATGCGAAAGCCCTTTCGATTCCGGACTCGATTGTTTACCTGGTGCATTTTGTTACTCGCCGGCACCGGAGTTTATCTTGACTGGTCAGGCATGTCCGAAACGGCACACCGGCAGAAAGAGTCTCTCCTGAGAATTCGCGGTACCGTCAGCCGGAGCATCATGCTCAATGAAATGCCCGCACCCCTCATGAAAGTCCTGCGAAGCTACTGCGACCAGCCGGCAAAGAAAAGAGGAACCCTCGGCAAGGCATTCCAGGCGATGTATCCGGCCGATTCGGTGGGAAAGAATATTCACACGCCCTTTGATCAGCAAGATAACTTGAAGATCGTCGTGGCTTCGGTATCCGACACGGAGGTCGTCCTCGTCGGACAGGAAACGGCCATCGCCGGAATCGATGTCTATAAAAAGAATTTCGATGGCCGCGCCGGGATGGTCCAGGCAAGGGCCGTTCTTACAGAGAGAGGAGTGCGGTATGAACCAGAAAACTGAAGCAAACAAAGGTGGGGTTCGCCGCTTATTGTTCGGATCGCTCGGTTCGCTTCTCCTCCTGGCCGCCTTCTATTATTCCTGGGTGAGCGGGCATCCCGCCAGCTTCTATCCCTGGGTCATTGCGGCGCGGATAACCATACAGGAAGGTCTGAATGGATGGTCGGGGTGGAGCACTGTGCCGGCCGGCCGGTACGACGTGCTCTCGGCGCTCCTGATCGGGTTTGTCGTTTGCCCGGCATTGTTCTTCCTGGGTTGGCGCTCACTACGAACAGGGCGGGGGTCACGAATGGCGGCGATGCTGCTTTTAATCATAGGAGGAGCCGTCACGGTGTCTGTATCCGTTCCTTCTTTTCCTGATGCCCTGCGGTCGCGCAAGCGAATGGTGGAAGAAAAGGAGCAACGGGCGGCGTGGAACGCGAAGGACAACCTCATGCAGGCGCTGAACATCGTCGCTCTTGATGCGCAGTCGTACTGGGTCCTTCCGCCGGCGAAAGGCGGCGGCAACAACAGTTTCGAGGGGTATAGGATTCCCGAACACCTCGGATCTCACGGTACCGGCCGTGTCGCGATTGTCAAGCTCGGAACGGGCGAACTGCGTTTAAGGGGATGGTCCACCGCCTACCCCGAATCATCGGTCCTGCTCGAGCTCGACGGCGTGGGCAACAGATACAGTTTCAGCTATGAGGGCGCTTTCAGGTTGTAACTCGCCTCTCCGGCACGCCGCGTCGGCCTGCTTGACATCGAAAAAATTTGACCTATATTATAAGAAGGCAGAGGGGCTGAGCCTCATGGTCGAACCACAAGAAACGACGCTGAAAGAACTCCTCGGGCAGCACACCGGGGAAGGGCAGCTCTACCGGGATCTCGGAGGCGGGAAATTGGAGTGCTTTGCCTGCGGCCATCGGTGCGTGATCGGCGAGGGGAGGGATGGAATCTGCCGGGTACGATTCAATCAGGGAGGAACGCTGCGCGTTCCCTGGGGGTACGTCGGTGCCCTCCAGTTGGACCCAGTCGAGAAAAAACCGTTTTTCCATGCGCTCCCCGGCAGTCTCGCCATGAGTTTTGGCATGCTCGGATGCGACTACCACTGCTCTTACTGCCAGAATTGGGTCACATCCCAGGCGCTGCGCGATCCGGACGCGATTTCCCCGCCGGAGGCGCTCACTCCTGAGGATTTCGCCGCGCTCGCCCTTCGCCACGGCGCCGCAATCGTGACAAGCACTTATAACGAGCCGCTCATCACCAGCGAGTGGGCTGTGGAGCTTTTTAAGGTCGCGAGGCGCCACCGGCTCGTGACCTCCTACGTTTCAAACGGCAACGGGACCCCCGAAGTGCTGGAATATATACGCCCCTGGGTGGATCTTTACAAGGTCGACCTCAAGGGGTTTGACGATAAGCATTACCGCAAACTGGGCGGCGTGTTGCAGAATGTCCTCGATTCGATCGTCAGGCTTCATGAAATGAAGTTCTGGCTTGAGATTGTTACACTCTTTGTCCCCGGATTCAATGACTCTGAGAGGGAGATGAGAGCAATCGCCGGGTTCATTTCCTCGGTTTCAAACGACATTCCGTGGCATGTCACGGCGTTTCATTCGGATTACCGCATGCTCGAGACCGGCAACACTCCGGCGCGAACGCTCGTCCGGGCGGCAGAGATCGGCACAGAGGCAGGACTGCGATTTGTCTATGCCGGCAACCTGCCCGGACAGGTCGGTCGGTACGAGAATACCTACTGCGCTTCATGCGGTGCGCTTCTGATCAAACGCCGGGGCTTCAACGTGCTTGAGAACAAGCTCCTCGACGGTTGTTGCCCCCGCTGTGCGGCCCCTGTCCCTGGATTCTGGAAAGATCCCAGGAAATAATTCCATGAAGAATCCCCGGCCCCAAAAGAAAAGACCCGAGGAGATCAATCGCGACCCGCTCAAGGAGGTGGGCATGACGGCGGAGGACTGGGCGGAATTCGCGCACGGGGTGAAATTGTTCAACTGTGGGAAGTTCTGGCATTCGCACGAAGCATGGGAGCAAATCTGGCTGCGGCATGGCGAAGACGAGCGCCTGTTCTTCCAGGGGTTGATTCAACTCGCCGCGGCGTATCATCAGCTCGTCGCGAAAGCAAGCTATCGCGGCCTGATCAACAACTTCGGGAAGGCCTACGATAAACTCGCGGTATTCCAACCCGAGTACCTCGGTGTCCTGGTGTCGCCGCTTCTTGTCTTTATTCAGCAGGGGAAGAAGGAGGCGCAGAGGCTCGGCGTGGCCGGTCTCCAGGGTTTCAATTATAATTTGATCCCCAAGATCCAGTTTCACAAGCCGAGCAATCCGGATCTCATAGTTGAAATCGGCGAAGTGCTCGTCTCGGATCGATTCCTGGAGGGTACGAAACTGTTCAATTCAGGATTTCACTGGGAGGCACACGAGGCCTGGGAGGACGTCTGGCGAGAGCAGGAGGGGGACGCCAAGACATTTGTCCAGGCGTTCGTTCAGATGGCCGCCGCTTACAGCTTTCTCAAGCGCGCACGTTCTAGCAGCGCGAAGTACCTTTTCGAAAAAGCTATTGAAAAGTTCGGTGAGTACGAAAATCTCGAATGCCGGATCGCGATCAGGCCCCTCATCCAGTCGATGATGCACGCCCTTGAAGCGCTCGGACAATCGCCCGGGAACGGCGAGGCCTCGCTGATCCACGGTTCACCGCCCACGCTCCATCTGCCCCCGGGATAGGCGGGTTTCCCGCACGTGCTCTGATCAGCCCAGCGTCTTTCGAACCTGTTGTTCGATCGAAGTATGCTGGTCCGTCGAGATCTCCAGCTCTTCGCGCAGCTCTTGAAGCTGGTCTGCCCCCCCGGTTGAAATCGATCCTCCCGCCCATGCCTTCTGAACTGCTTCGGTATACACCTCTATCTTTACCTTTTGTTCGAGTCTTGCATGTTCGTCCTCGGAAATCCCGATCGACCCCCGCCATTCCCGCAGCAAGTCGCGCTCGTCTGAATTCAGCGCTCCGTCGACCCAGGCTTCACGAAGCGTGCGTGAGTAAATGCCTGCCAGCACCTCGTGGGGGATTTTCCGGGCCGTCTCAACCTGTGCGTTGAGAAGATCGCTCTGTGATTTTCGCATGCTCTTTTCGAGTTCCCCGGCCGCGGCCTGTTGAGGCTCGATGACCTGAATTTTTGCCACTTCGAGCAAGGCTTTATCGTAGGCCTGGTGTGATTGATGCTGCTTCGCCTGATCGAGATATTCGCGGATTTTCGCCTCGCGCGCCTGCTGCTTCCCCTGTGCCTGGGCAGCCTTCACGGCCTCCTCTTCTTCCTTTCTGCGGCGTTCTTCTACCTCCCGCTTTCTACGGAGCTCCTCTTCGGTTTTGATTCTCGCAGCCTCTTCAGCCGATCTGCGCCTCTCTTCTTCCTCTCTTTTGCGGCGGGCCTCTTCCTCCTGCTTTTTCCGTTGCTGTTCATCGGCTTTGAGTCTGGCTGACTCCTCGGCGGCTCTCCGCTTCTCTTCTTCCTCCCTCTTGCGGCGGGCCTCTTCCTCCTGCTTTTTCCGTTGCTGTTCATCGGCCCTGAGTCTGCCTGCCTCCTCTGCGGCTCTCCGCTTCCCTTCCTCCTCCTCTTTTCGCTGTTTCTCTTCCTCCAGTTTCTTCCGAAGTTGTTCTTCAACTTTGCGTTTTGCCGCGTCTTCCGCTAACTTCCGTTTCTCCTCCTCCACCGTGCGCCGTGCTTCCTCTTCCAACCTCGCCTTCGCCAGATCTTCACGCTTGCGAAACTCGCTTTCTAACCGTTTCCTCTCGACCTCCGCGCGGTCCCGCTCCCCTTCAATTCTCTTCTGGGCCTCAGCCTCCCGCCGGCGCACGTCTTCGACGAGCCTTCGCTGGAGCTCCGAGGTCCTGGCTCGTTCTTCGTCTGCCTTCAGGCGCTGTTCCTCCTCGCGCCGGTGTACGATCTCCAACTCGAGTGTCCGCCGCTTCAGTTCCTCTTCGGTGCGTTTGCGCGAGTCTTCCGCCTTCTGCTTCTCTTCATCGTCTTTTTTGCGTCGTGCCTCTTCATCCTGCTTTTTCCGGAGCTGTTCCTCCGCTTTGAGTCTGGCCGTCTCCTCGGCTTTGAGTCTGGCCGACTCCTCGGCGGCTCTCCGTTTTTCTTCGTCGGCCGCCCGCTGCAGCTCCCGGGTGTCCGGCGGCTTCGGCTTAGGCGGCTCCGGCTTCTCGGCCTGCCGGAGGTTCGCCTCCTCGGCGCGGCGCTTCATCGATTCAGTTGCTCCCTGAGCACTTTCCTGCTTACTCTCCGGCGCCACGGGCGGTTCTGCGGGGATCTCCTTTGCCTTCGCTTCCGGCGGGGTGGGATGGCCGCCTTTCTTCAGCATGCTCTGGAGACGTTCCTTGTACGCCCGGGCATAGAAATTCTGCGGGTCGAGTGCTATCGTCTTCTCGATCTCGACAAGTGCGGCTTCGAGCTCTCCCGACTTCATCAACTTATCGGCGTTCTTGAGGAATTCGCTCGCCTGCTTCTTACGCGCGTTATCTTCCGCCGTGAGTTCCTTCTTCGTCATGGTTTCCGGCGGAGGATCATAAGTTTTCCTGGATGGCACTACGGAATTCCGGCCGCTCGAACATGTTATAGAAATCGGCGTTCGCCAGTTCATCGAGCTGAAAACGGAGTGCGACGGCCTCGCGGAGCGCCTTGACAGCCTCACCCTTCTTGTCCTCGTCGACCTTTTTCTCCTTGCTCGAGTACATCTGCAGCGAATACATCTGTGCGGCCTTATACTTCACTTCGGGATCCGTCTCCCCGAGGGAGGACGCCTTGATCGCGAGCGCGGTTGCCTCCGGAAATTTCCCCTGCCGGGTGAGTATCAAGGCAAGGTACATCATTGCCCGCGCGTTTTTCGGGCGCCGGTCCAGTTCCGAGCGGAGGAGCGTGACCGTTTTCGCAAGGAGTTCACGCGCGTCGAGAGGCTTGCCCGTCACCTGTAACAGACGTGCGAAGCGGTACATTGTCACATAGTCATCGGGCCGGGCGCGAAGGACACGCTCGCAGGCGGCAAGAACGCGTTCGCTTTGAGACACTGAGAGCTCGGGGTCGAGTATGACCGCATCGGCGAACGGACCCACGAGGTATGCCGTCGAATCGTCGGCAAAATTGAGCGCGATCAGATGATAGGGGCTCCCTTGATGCAGCTTGCCGGCCAATTGATGGATGACGGCATACGTATGCAGAAGTTCCGGATCGCGCGGATTCTCCTCGTAGGCATGGGAGAGCGCGCCGATGGCGTCCTGAGGCTTGCCAAGCCTGAGCAGAATTTTCGCGCGGATCAAAAGCGCTGCCGGCGATTTCGGCGCGTATGTCAGCGACGAGTCAATCTCGCGGAGGGCACCCCGGTTCTCACCCTGTAAGAACAACACCTCTCCAAGCGCCCGGTAGGCGTCGGCAACCGACGGATCGAGTGCAATCGCACGCCGTGCAAGATCCTCGGCGGCGGGCAGAGCGGTGTCGCTCACATCCCACCCCCGGTCCACGCTCCGGGCCAGAACGCAGGCGGCGGCCGCAAACGCCTCCGCAAATTTTGGGTCAGTGTGAAATGCCGTTTCAAATAAGCGAAGCGCGTTCGCCGTCGCCTCTGCACTCCTGTGGTGAAGCATTTCCAGCCCCTCAAGGTACGCGCCATACGCGTCGGCATTGCTTGTTCTGTATTCTTCCCGGGATCCCGGGGGGTTGCCGGAGGTACCGGCACCGACAGCCGCTGCCAGCTCATGGGAGATTTCATCCGGAGCGGTCGGCAAAGCCTCTGATGCCTTGTCGAACCGGTGTGACCAGATCAGATTCCGGAGAGAATCCACGAGCCGGAGGTTGATAAAGTATCCGGTCTCAGATCTAGAAAGCTTTCCCTGGAGCACATAGCGGAAACCAAGCCTGAAAGCCGCCAGGTTGGGATCGGCGCTGAAATGAGCAAGCCGATACGATGACGCATAATCCATAACCATCAAAGGGTTTAGCTCCCGGAGCCGGGCCGCTGTTTCCTCCGCCAGAGCTGAGCCGAGGATATCCTCCTCCTGGATCACGGCGGAACTGGTCCATGGCATCACCGCGATCGAAACGGATGCGGCAGTGGGGCTTTTCTTGAGTTCGATGATCACGACGATACTGACAACGAGGATTGCGATCACCGCCGCAATCATGAGTGCGGGCGCGATCGGTTTTTTCTTGCCGGCGATCGGGGCCCGATCTTCCCGTGCAGCACGCTGCTTTCGGGGCTTGTTCTCGATGACCTCATCGGCCCTCTTCCGTTGGGTCTCTTTGATTTTTCGTTCGAGATCCAGAGCCCGGGCATTTTTTTCGTCGTTGACAAGGGCCTTTGCAACCTCGACGGAGGCGTGCACATAGTCGCCCTCATCATAGAGCACTTCTGCGTGGCCGATCAGGGTCTGGATCCGTTCTTCCCGCTCCCGCGCCAGGTCCAGCGCGTCTTCTTCCCTGCGCTTGCGGTCTCCCTCTTTCCTCCGGTCCTCGTTCGCGCGGCGAAGTTTTTCCTCTGCACGCCGCGCCTCCTCCAGCTTGCGCGTCCGCTCCTCTTCCTCGACGCGTCTTCGTTCCTCCTCCGCCCGGCGCCTGGCTTCCTTCTCGGCCCGCTCCCGCTCCTCGTCCTCGCGGCGCCTGGCTTCCTCCTCTACGCGCCGCCGCTCTTCTTCCTCGCGCTCCCGCTTCTCTTCCTCGAGTCGCCTTTGCTCTTCTTCCGCCCGGCGCCTGGCCTCCTGTTCGGCGCGCCGCCGCTCCTCTTCCAGGCGCACCTTTTCCTCTTCCTCACGGCGCCTTTGCTCTTCCTCCGCCCGCCGCTTGGCCTCTTTCTCAGCCCGCTTGCGTGCCTCGGCCTTCTTTTCGGCTTCCTTCCGAAGCTTCCTCAGGACGTCTTCCTCCCGGGCGTGCACCTTGGATTCCTCCCGGCGCCGTTCGTCCTGGGCTTCCTGGAGTTTCTTGCTGTAAGATTGAGCGTCCTGGGATAGCCGGGTCTTCGTCAGGCTCTGGGCGCGCTCCTCCACTTCGAGCGCAATTGCCCGCGATTCCTCCTCAAATGTCCGGCGCCTCGCCTCCTCAGCCTTTCGCTGAAGCGCCTCGCGGAACTGTTTTTCCTCCTGATCGGGCAACGAACGCACCTTTTGCTATTATCTGTTAATAAGCAGGAAAAATATAGAGAAATGGTGTCCGAATGTCAATAAGAAGGTGATTTAGCGTCAATTGCTCCAGCGGCCTCAAAATCGGCTCCTGTGGACTTCCAAAGCAGGATCTCGTATATTGACACTAGAGTCGGCCCTCGAATCAAGAAAATCATGAAACGCGTGAAAAAGAATCGCCGAACCCTAGGAGCCGGGAGCCATCCTCAGGGCGGGCTGACCGGCCTTGACCGCCGTTACGACATCGACACGACGGCGGCCATCGATGTGGGTGTCTTGGAAACAATCCCATACGAGTACCCCGGTCGGGATATTCTAATAGATATTGACACCGACGAATTCACAGCCGTCTGCCCTTACTCCGGGCTGCCCGATTTTGGCACTCTCCGCATCCATTATTTTCCCCGCCGACTACTTCTCGAGCTGCGGTCGGTCAAATACTATCTGGTTTCCTACCGCCATGTCGGGATTTATCAGGAACATGCGGTTAACCGGATCCTGAACGATCTTGTCGCCTGCGCAGAGCCGAAATGGATGCAGGTGACTGCTGATTATAACATCCGGGGAGGGGTCCATTCGGTCGCAAGCCTTGAGTGGGGGAAAAAGCCCAATAAATAGATACGGCGGGAGGACAGGTGCGAGCCGTTGGCGGAACAATTACGAAGGGCCGCGCCTCCGGTGGCGTATCAATTCATAGACCGCGGGGAGGAGGGAGATGACAACGATCATGGCGACCACCAGCGTGAAGTGGTTTTTGACGGCGGGTAGGTTGCCGAACAGATAGCCTCCAAATACAAAAATTCCGACCCAGGCGATCCCCGCCACGATGTTGTAAAACATGAACCGGTTGTACGCCATGAATCCTACACCGGCAATGAACGGCGCGAAAGTTCTGATGATGGGCAGGAATCTCGCGATCACAATCGTCTTACCGCCATGCCGCTCATAAAAGGCGTGGGTTCGCTCAAGGTAACGCTCGTTGATGAATCGCGCGCCCTTCTTCCGGAAGACCCCCGGTCCGATTGCGGCGCCGATCCAATAGTTGGCGGTGTTCCCCGCGATCGCGGCGATTGAGAGCGTAATAAAAAGCCAGAGCGGATCCAAAGATCCCGACGCGGCCAGGGCTCCGGCGGCAAAGAGAAGTGAGTCGCCGGGCAGGAATGGGGCCACAACCAGCCCGGTCTCGCAAAACACAATCGTGAAGAGGATGGCATAGGACCAGACGCCGTAGTTCACGATCAATTGATTGAGGTGGACGTCGATATGGAGCATGAAATCAAGAATGGAGTCGGCGGTCATCCTTCTCCACCAGGATAAAATCGATCTCGCGCTCCTCGGGGTCAACCCGGATCACCTTGACCGAAACCTTGTCCCCCAGCCGGAAGCGCTTCTTCGTCCGGCGGCCGATGAGCGAGTAATGCTTTTCATCGTACACATAGTAGTCATCCTCAAGATCGCGAAGACGGATCAAGCCCTCCACCAGCAAATCGGCAATTTCGACGAACATCCCGAAATTCGTGATGCCGGAGATGATCGCATGAAAGACATCTCCGACGTGCCGCCGCATGTACTCGACCTGCATGACCTTTACGGATGCGCGCTCGGCTTCTGAGGCAACCCGCTCCCGTTCGGACGCGTGCCGCAGCAGATCGGGCAGCGTCTCCAGGAGCTGTTCCCGCCGCCGGTGAGGCATGTTGTTCGCATACTCAGTTAAGAGGCGGTGGACGAGCAAGTCGGGATAGCGCCGGATCGGTGAGGTGAAGTGCGTATAGTACCGGAACCCGAGGCCAAAATGACCGATATTGGCTTCGGAATACACGGCTTTCGCCATCGAGCGAATGGCTACCTCATTGATGACATTCTCTTCATCCTTCGCTTTTACATCATTGAGTAGCTTTTGAAGCGCCCTTGATGTGACGCCTCCCTGGAGATGCAGCCGGTATCCGAGGTGTTCCACGAAGGAGGCGAGGTCTTTCAGTTTGTCCGGATCCGGCTGGTCGTGAATGCGATAGACAAACGGGCGAAGATGATCTTCCTTGCGGGCGAGCCCGATGTGCTGCGCCACAACCTGGTTGGCGAGAAGCATGAATTCCTCGATGAGCCGGTGCGCGTCGAGCCGCACCTTTTTGATGATCTCGACCGGCTTGCCCTTCTCATCGAACCGAAACTTCGTTTCGACGGATTCGAAATCGATGCTGCCCTCCTTGATCCGCTTCTTGAGCAGCGTCTGGCTGAGCGAGTGCATCTGCTCTATGGTCTCGGCGAAATCCCCTTTTCGGGTTGAGATAACCTCCTGAACTTCTTCATAGGAGAACCTGCGTTTGCTGCGGATGACCGATCGTTCAATCCGGTAGCTTTTTACTGTACCGCGCGGCGTCAGTTCCATGATCGCTGAATATGTGAGGCGATCCTCGAGGGGCCGCAGACTGCAGATGTCGTTTGAAAGTTTTTCCGGAAGCATCGGGATGACTGTATCGGCGAGATACACGCTCGTCCCCCGTTTGATCGCTTCTTTGTCGAGCGCCGTCCCCTCCCGGACGTAGTGGCTCACGTCGGCGATGTGAACACCGAGCCGGAAATTCCCATCCGGCAGAGGTTCAAGTGAGACTGCATCGTCAAAATCCTTCGCATCCTCGGGGTCGATAGTCACGCAGAGAAGATCACGCAGATCGAGCCTCTTGCGGTATTCCTCCTTCGGAATTGAGTGCGGAATGGATTCGAGCTCCTGCAGTACCTCCCGGGGAAATTCAAGAGGCAGTTGATACTCGCGCGCCACCGCGGTCATCTCGGCGCGGACCTCGCCTGACTTGCCGAGAATCTCAACAATGTGCCCCTCGGGGTTCAGCGTCGGCGACTCCCATCCGTCGACGACCGCCACAACCTTTTCTCCGGGCCGCGCCCCCTTGGTCTTCCCCTTCGGGATATAGATATCACGCGTCACTCTGCGGCTGTCCGGGACGACGACGAAGAAATTCTTTTTCTTTTCAAAGACGCCCACAACCGGATTGCCGCTCCTCTCGATGACTTCAACAATCTCGCCTTCGGGCATCTCGGTTTCCCCGGCGCCCTTGAGGCGGGAAGATTCCTGCGCGAGGGGTGCCACGGCAACAGTATCCCCGTGCAGCGCGGTAGAAAGGAAGCGCGACGGTATGGCAATGGTCCCCTTGGAAGGGGGGAGGAGCTTTACAATCCCGTTTCCCTGCTTCACGATCGAGAGAACTCCGATCATTCGGCGAGAGGGAGAAGGGGGGGCTTGTTCGCGTTTACGCATACTAGAATGAGAATCGATAATAGAGACGGGCCTCGTTGGTCAGCTTCTTTTCTTCGGATATGTCACCCTCGACCCTGCGCTGGATCTCGAGGAAGAGGTTATGGATGGAGGGGGCCTTGAGGACGTCCCCCAGACTCATCTGGTAACTCACGTTGGCGTTTCCGATGTCATTCAGGATTTTTCCTCCCACCTGCCAGTATCCCTTGAACGCTTCACCGCTCAGGCGCACGTTTGCCCCCTGCTGGAAGCTCCCGCCTCCGTAGGACACCTCTGCACTCCGGATGAACGGGAATTCCTGCCGGAGAAAGTCCGTCAGCACCCCCGAGAGAAGCCCCGATGTCAATCCCGATCCCGCCGTCGAACCGACGCTCGAGGCGATATCTCCACGTTCCTTGGAGGTCAGCTCGTCGCGGAATTTGCCGGTCAGGATGAAGGAGATCGCATCCGACTGCACATCGCCGCCTCTTGCCTGCAATGCCCAGTCGACCGGTTCCTGGTCCGGCTGAAGCTGAACTTTCATCGACATGTCAAGCTTCGGCTCATAGCGGGTCCCGCCGATGTTGAGCTGGACGATGACTTTCTGCTGAAGCGAATCGTGGGCCGGATCGGTCCGGTAGCCCTCGTACGTCGCCTGAATTTCCAGTTCCGGGTTGTCCCACTGCCCGACAAACTTCAGCTTCCCGGATGCGTCAAAGCGCCTGAAAAAATTATAATAGGAGTGTGATAAAACGGCTATCTCTCCCGTGACGCTCGGATATCCCTGGCTGTTGACGACGCTGACGCGTCCGTCGAGTTCGGCATAGAGCTCTTCATTCGTGCTCGGAGTGAAAATCATCTTGATGGCGGTCGTCCCCCTGGTTTCGATCGAGAGATTATAACGAAGGCGATCGAGGAATACGCTTCCACGATCTCGGACCTCGGCCGTGCGGTTCGACGGATGCCGCGCGTCGTTTCCAGAATAGAACTTTGACGGTCTCGCGGTTTGGGGGGCGGCTTTCGATGTGTCGTCGAGGACGACATAATTAAGCGCCATTTGTGAGCTTGATCCCGGGATCTCCCTCACGGGCGGAAACGTGAGATTTGCATCCCGGACATACAGGTTGCCACTGAGATAGGGGTGCGCGATGGGGCCGCTGAGCGTGAGTCCCTCGGGGCCGATCTCGGTGAAGAGCGATCCATAGACGGTGGAGCGGATCTTTCGAGTTGCTTCGCTCATCAGGAGGATCTGGCCGAATGCGGTGAAGTCGATCGAATCGATCTGATAATTCTTGATAATTAATGACCCGCTTACCCGCGCTTCGCCCACCGGGCCTAGTTTCTGGAGGTTCCTGACCTGAAAGCTCTTCAATACGATCTTATTCCCCGACGGTTCGAGATCGGCTGAAATTGAATACGGCACATTGTTCGCCGCAAACGTGAAGCTGACATCGCTCATCGTGATCGAGCCCAGATATTCGGGATCGCGGGGCGTGCCGGCCACAGTGATCTCGCAGTGCAACTGGCCGCGCAGATTTTCGAAGTCGCGTAATATGGGATCGAACACGCTCAGATCGAATCCCTGCGAAACGATCTCCAGGTGCTGCTTCTCCGGGGGGAAACGTTCCTGCACTCCGGAGAAGGCGAGATTGATCGGCAGCGTCCCTTTCACGACCAGCGTTGGCTGCGGATCGGAGGGCATCTTCTTCACCGTGAGGCCGATCGTTGCCGTCGCGCTGCCATACAGAATATTTGCTTCGACAGACCCGATGCGCGTTTGCCGGAAGTATGCGCTGTCGCTGACGGCCTTGAAGGTTATGAAAGGATTTTCCGGGGATCCCGCCAAATGGAGCGTGGCGCTGGCCTGCCCCCGGAAACCCTGATCGGGGCGGAGCAATTCGGGATTTCTCGCAAAAACAACAAGCCCTGTCAGATCGAAGTTATTCAACGCGGCATCGAAATCGAATTCACCGTCATGATGCAACACCCCCGTGAGCGAAAATTGTTCCCCGTTGCGCAGCATCACGGCGTGCATGACGCGCGTTCCGTCGTAGTTCACGCGGACCTGAACGTCCTGATCGTTGTGCCACCGGTAAGCGCCGGAGGCAAACGTCAGATTGTCCACATCGAACGCGTAGGTATGGGGCTGAACGGACGTCTGCCCGGCCATGACGATCGAATAGACCGAATCGATAACCCCCTTGATGGAGAGCGTCCCCTTGAGCTGGCGGTAATCGAGGTCGATGTCGAGACTGTCAATCCTCGTCGTATTGACCAGCCCGTTTTCGCTCCTGAGTCTGCCGCGCGCAGAAAGATTTTCCAGCGTGGAGCCACCGCCGAGGGAATCAAGCGCAACCGCGAGCGTCGCCCGGTTAAGCAAAACGCCCTTCTCGAATGTTCCGATGAAGCATTCATCGATAGCGCCGTTGCACGAGAACGAAAGCAGTTCATCGGTTCCGTGGATCGCGCCGGTCAGGATCGCCCGGCCGTCGAAACGCTGTCCCTCGATAAGGGTCGCAACCGGATCGAGGTCTTTTATATGGAGCGTGTAGTCGAAATCCATCCGGCGCTGCGGGGCTGCGTGCGGCGCGATCCTGGGCGCTGCTGTTCTGGCCCGGAGCGATTCCGGCGGCATCGCATGTTCCCGAATAGTCTCGAGCAGATTGGAGGTCTGGTGGATCAGAGACGCCGCGGCAAGGTCCGGATCAAACCTTCCGTTCACATCAAGATCGATTATCGAGGAGTGGAGCGACAACCGCTTGCTTGCGGGGTCGTGCTGATCGAGGAAGAACCGAATTTCCTGAGACGAAATCGAGTGACCCTGGAATGTCGACGGCATCAGCAGGAACTTTATGTCCGCGTTGATGTCGTCGATCGCGCGTCCCGAGCCGGAGACCGACCCTTCGAGGGTGAGGTCGCTTCCATAGCGCGGATCATCGAGAAGGCGGGCCAGGTTGACTCCCTGGAAGGAAATATCCCCGTTGAATCGGGGAGATTCCGGAACGGATAGGTCCGTAAGCCCGGAAACCACCGCTTTCATCTTTTGGGAGGTTACCTCGACGCGGCCTTCGAAGCGATGTGGGGAGCCCCGGAGCGTGAGCTGGGCGGCGTCGATCGGAAGATTGCGGAAGCGGGAGGAATCGATCCTTACGCTCAACGTTGCGCGGATCTCGTCGGCAGAGATCCCCTGACCGTCGAGCTTCCCGGTCGCGAAGAGCGCGGAGTTGATCCGTTGGTTCGAAAGAATAGACGCGACGTCCAGGCGCTTCGTCGTGAACGATAATTCGTAATGCGGGATCTTTTTCTCGAGATTGATACTCCCGGCGACCTCGCACTCGCCGAACTTTCCTTTGACGATGGTTCTTGTCCGAAAATCGAGCGGCCTCCCGATGAACCGCACATTCACCGACGCCGGTCCCCCACGTTCAAAGGTCGGGATTTGCATCCCCGGCATCAGTTTCGCCGCCACGGAGGGATCGAAGGAGCTGCTTCCGAGGAAGAGGTCGAGATCGAGACGATCCGCCCGTTGAAGGTTCCGAACGGTTCCCGCGACGGTAATGGAATTTTCCCGTACCTTCAGGTTCAGCCGACGAATGGCCAGGTCGCCAAATTCCCCGTCGGCGGCGAGATCGATCGATGCGGAGCCTTCAAGAAATGAAAGTTCCGGAATAAATTCTTTCAACTCTGAGAAATCGATGCTCCTGGCGTTGAGTTTAATCTGTGAGGAGTCATGCTGGAGCGCGGCGGCCTTCAACTCTTTAAATAAATCGAGGCCGGACACTCTTCCATTCAGCTCGATCTGGGAGCGGCCGGACTGAATGATGACATTGGTTGCGGAAACGCCGCCCGTCGAGACCCGAAAGTCTCCCGCACAATGTGTGAGTTCAAATACCGGCCGGTCGGAATAGAAGCTGGTGTGGAGGAGGTGAACATCAAAATCCTCGGGTCTCACCGATGCTTTCAGCTGAACGTTTATGTCTTTAAAAGAAAATCGGCCGTCGGTAAAATGCCGACCGGCAGGCGCGTCTCCGTTCGGGGGAACCCCGGATGTCGAATCGAAGACCGTGAGCATTCCGTTTTTCAGCTCCAGGTCGTTCAGAAAGACGTTCCAATCAAAGGTCCCATGCGTGGTATCGCCCGATGGTTTCAGCAGGTTCGCATAATTCCAGTCTCCTGCTCCCGAGCGGAGGAGATAAATCGTGGGCCGATCGACGATGAGGTATCGCATCGTCGCGCTCTTATCGAAGAGTGTCATTAAATCGTACTTGACAAGGACTCTTTCTGCCCGAAGGAACAATCCCGTCTCTGCGTAGATCTCCACTGAGTCCACCGTGATGCCGGTGAAAAAGTTACCTCCCAGAGTTCCGATGCGAATTGACCCGTTGAGCCGGTCGGAGAGAGAAGACACGAGGAGCATGCGCACGCGATCTTTGAAAAATGCAGTCTGCGTGATAGCTCCGAGGATGAAAATGAAGATCAGAAACAGCGCTGCCGCATAGACGACGATCTTGAATATGCGTCGAAGGGTCTTCATCGCGGGAAGACTCACGAGGGGGAGAATCTCTCGAGGATTTTCGTTATAAGACTGGAGGTGGAATGATCGGGTACCAGATCGATTGCCGCAACTGTGCCCCCGGCGGCTTCAACGACGTCCTTTCCGACAATGTCCTTGATCTTCCAGTCGGCCCCCTTCACCAGCACATCCGGGGTCAATTGCTTGATCAACTCGAACGGCGTGTCCTCATGGAAGAGGCAGGCGAAGTCGACCGGGCAGAGATTGGCGACGATGAACAGACGGTCGGATTCGGGGACCAGCGGACGGTTACTGCCCTTGATGCGGCGGACAGAGTCGTCGCCGTTTACTCCGACGATCAACACATCGCCCAGCGCCTTCGCCCTCGTCAGATAGTCGATATGCCCGCGATGAATGAGATCGAACACGCCGTTTGTGAACACCACCTTCTTCTTCTGCCCGCGAAGTCCCTTTCTGATCGATTGCAACTCTTCACGGCTCACAATCCTTCCCATCAGCGGCGGCTGCCTTCGTGTGTCCGATTGTTTTTTAAGACTTGCTCGGCCAGCTCATTCCGGTCGATCGGGACGATTCCGACATATCCACACACGACGCCGCCGGCGAAATTCGCCAGCGTGGCCGCTTCCCGCACTGTCGCTCCGCCCGCCAGCGCCATGGTCAGCGTCGAGATTACAGTATCGCCCGCGCCGGAGACGTCGGCGACGTTTCGGGCCCTGGTGGGGACATGATGAACCGCT
Organism: Bacteroidota bacterium; assembly: GCA_035635475.1. Taxonomy (GTDB): domain Bacteria; phylum Bacteroidota; class Ignavibacteria; order UBA10030; family SZUA-254; genus VBOC01. The sequence goes on from DASQAZ010000110.1 coordinate 30,711, forward strand.
CCATCGGACTCGAAGAGCGACATTCCCTGTTCCCCGAGCGTCAAAAGTACGCTCTTCGGGCAGAGCCGTTCCAGCAGGACTTTTCCGGTTTCATTAATCTCGTCCCGGTTCTGCAGCCTGATTCCCATCACCTCTTCGACTTCCTTCCGGTTTGGCTTGAAAACCGTGACATTCTTGTATTCGAAAAAATTATTGAATTTAGGATCCGCTGTTATCATGATGGAGTGTTCATTGGCGAGCTCGACCACTTGCCGGATCAGATTTTTGACGATCACACCCTTATTGTAATCTTCCAGGATGATGGCGTCGATGGAATTGATGTTTAATCGGAGGACATCGAGGATTTTGGCCTGGATGACGTGCGAAATGTCGTTCTTCGATTCCCGGTCGATCCGGACGACATGCTGTTGGTGGGCGATGACCCTTGTCTTGACCGTCGTGGGTCGCTCGCCATCGATCACGATCCCATCGGGAGGAAAGCCGCTCTCCTTGATGATGCCGAAAAGCTGACTGCCGCTGTTGTCGGCTCCGATGACACCGACAAGGAGCGGTTCCCCTCCAAGCGACTGTATGTTCTTCGCGACGTTTGCGGCGCCCCCCAGGCGCGCCTGCTCAGTTTCCAGATCGATGACCGGAACCGGGGCCTCGGGCGAAATCCTGCTGACCGATCCCCAGAAATAGCGGTCGAGCATCAGGTCCCCCACGACGGCAACCCTCTTTCCATTCATGCCGGCCAGGAGATCGGTTAACCGCTTCTCCAGGATATCGATCAAATGTTTCCTCTGAAAATCATGAATAAATCCCTTCAAAATATAGTCAGAACCGCCTTGATAATCAAGTGATTAGGGGGAATTGCCCCTTGGATATTCCTTTCAGCTTGTTTATATTCGTGTCGCCATGATACGACCCCGGAGAATCTCCCAGTCAACCCTGCGGCAACTTGCAAAGCTCAACCACAAGAAGTATCGCCGAGCCCAGCGAAGGTTTCTGATCGAGGGTTTCCATCTCGTGGAGGAGGCGCTGGAGTCTGACTGGCAGATCGAAATGATACTGATGACTCCAACAGCCCTATCTAAAGACATCGGGAGGCGGTTGATCGAGCAAGCGGAGAAGAAAAACGTCGAGGTTGCGGGGATCTCCGAACCCGAAGCCCGGAAGCTGTCAGACACCGTGACCTCCCAGGGAATCCTTGCGGTTGTGCAGGTGAAAGAATATGCGATTGAGAGTTTCTGGTCGTCTCCGAACCGGCGATCACTCGTCGTGGCGCTGGACGGCATTTCCGATCCCGGCAACCTCGGAACAATCCTGCGCACCTGTGATTGGTTCGGGGTCGATGCAGTCTGGCTGGATCCTGCGAGCGTGGAATTGTACAGCCCGAAGGTCGTGCGGTCGACGATGGGGTCGATCTTCCACCTTCCGGTGCTCCCGGACGTCGATTTGATTATGATGCTGCGGCTTGCGAAAAAGAACGGCTGGAAGGTGATGGTCACGGCGCCCACCGATGGCTCGCCGATTCCACGCGACGCTTATGCTGAACGAAGCGTGATTGTATTCGGAAATGAGGCTCACGGCGTGGGCGCCGACATCCAGAGGGAAGCGGACCAGCGGATATCGGTTCCGCGATTCGGCGCCGCCGAATCGTTGAATGTCGCCGTCGCCTGCGGTGTGATCGTAGGGGCCATCCGCCTTTCCAAGGGGGTGTGAGCAGGGCCCGCCGAAGGTTTGCATTTCGAGGCTTTTTTCTCTAAATTTTTTAATCATTTTTCGGTTCATTCCGCATGCTCGCTGGGTACGTTCCAATCGGGATCATGATCGCCCTGGGGATCTGTTTCGGCGTCGTCATGTCGAAGGCGAGCGAATGGTTTGGGCCCCGGAACCCAAACGAGGTCAAGCTTTCGACCTACGAAAGCGGCATGGATCCGGTTCGGAGCGCCAGAGAACGCGTTTCAATAAAGTACTACATGGTTGCGATGTTGTTCATCCTCTTTGACATTGAGGTCGTTTTTCTCTACCCCTGGGCGGTGAACTTCCGGGCCCTCGGGTCGTTCGGTTTTGGAGAAATGTTGGTGTTTATCGCCATTCTGATGAACGGGTATCTGTATTTGTGGAAGAAGGGGGCGTTCGAGTGGGACTAGAATCCGTAAAGGAAAGTTTTGTAACGACGCGCATTGATGACATCATCCGGTGGGCCCGTAAGAATTCTCTCTGGCCGATGCCGATGGGGATATCGTGCTGCGCCATCGAGATGATGGCATTCGCCGGCCCGCGCTATGACGTCGCCCGGTTCGGTTCTGAGGCGTTCCGATTTTCTCCCCGGCAAAGCGACCTGATGATCGTTGCAGGTACGGTGACCTATAAAATGGCGCATGTTGTTCGCCGTATTTACGACCAGATGCCAGACCCGAAATGGGTCATCGCAATGGGGGCCTGCACCTCCACGGGGGGGATGTACCGGTCCTATTCCGTTGTCCAGGGAATCGATCTCTTCGTGCCGGTCGATGTCTACGTCGCCGGCTGCCCACCTCGCCCCGATAATCTCCTCAAGGGTCTGATGGATATACAGGAAAAGATCACGCGAGGGGAAAAACCAGGCCAGCGGGAGAAAGTTTACATCCGGGAAACTGCGGAGCTTGATGAAGGAAAAAATTCTCGATCGGCTTAATACACAATTCAAGGATTCGATCGAATCTGTCAACGAGTATCGCGGCGAGCTCACGATCGTTGTTCGAAAAAGCGAGATCGGCCCCGTGTGCCGCTTCCTTTGCGACGATACAGAACTCCGCTTCGATTCGCTGAGAGACCTTTCGGGCACCGACTACTATCGCCCCCACGACCGCTTTGAAGTCGTTTATAACCTCTACTCGCTGAAAAATTCCCGCCGGATCCGGATCAAGATTCGGGTCGATGAATCGGATCTCCATGTCCCCTCTGTTACCAGCCTCTGGCCGGGAGCGAACTGGCTCGAGCGGGAGACGTACGATATGTTCGGAATTCATTTCGACGGCCACCCCGATCTTCGGCGGATTTACATGCCGGAAGAATTCGAGTACCATCCGCTCCGGAAGGATTTTCCCCTGATGGGCATCCCCGGCTCGCTGACCCTCCCGCGGAAATGAAGATGGATCGGGCGCCCACGAAGACTACAATGGAACCTGGGGAACACGGGGAACACGGGGAACGCGGGGATCGCGCCGATCGCGGAAAACTGAAAATCCTTCAGGCACTGGAGGACCAGGATACCAGCGTCACGTTCGACGACCCGCTGGAGCATGAGATGGTCCTCAATATGGGTCCCCAGCACCCTGCGACGCACGGAGTTTTACGGCTTCTCGTCCGGCTGGACGGGGAGACGATTGTCGCCGCAGTTCCCGATCTCGGATACCTGCACCGCGGGTATGAAAAGATCGCCGAGAATATGACCTACCACGAATATATCCCGCATACCGACAGGCTCGATTATCTGTCGCCCCTGGCGAACAACGTTGCCTATGTGCTTGCGGTTGAAAAACTGGCCGGTCTCGAAGTTCCGCTCCGCGCCCAATACCTTCGCGTGATCTGCGCGGAACTCGCGCGGCTGGCGTCGCATCTCGTCTGGCTCGGAACAATGGCGATGGACGTGGGGGCCGTGACCGTGCTGCTCTGGGGATTCAGAGAGAGGGAAAAGATACAGGATATTTGGGATATCCTGACGGGGGTCAGGTTCACGACGACCTTCACGCGCATCGGCGGGATGGCGAACGATCTCTCCGATGAGGCTTCCGCCATGATCCGGAACTTTCTCGACCAATTCCCCGAGAATCTTGCCCAGGCTGAGAAGCTGCTTGTACGGAACCGGATCTTCATCGACCGCTGCGAAGGAGTGGGGTATATCTCAAGAGAAGATGCGATTGGCTGGGGATTAACGGGACCTCTGCTCCGTGCCGCAGGGGTCGCGCATGATCTGAGGCGCGATGAACCCTATTTGGTATATCACGATCTGGAGTTTGATGTGCCTGTTTATAATGACAGCGACGTCCTGGCGCGATTCTACGTTCGCGTTCAGGAGATGAAGGAGAGCGTCAGGATTATCCGCCAGGCACTCGAGAAGATTCCTCCGGGCCCGGTGAACGCGGCGGACCCGAAACGGGTTCTGCCAAGGAAAGAGCGGACCTACGGAAAAATGGAGGAGCTGATTCATGATTTTATGATCGTGAACTTCGGCATCAACCCGCCGATCGGCGAGGTCTACAACGCCATCGAGGGATCGAAGGGGGAGCTCGGATTCTACATCGTCAGTCACGGAGAAGGTTTTCCGTGGAGGCTCAAGATCCGCTCACCGTCGTTCGTGAACCTGCAGGCGCTTCCTCCGATGTTGAAGGGGGGAATGATTTCCGACGTGGTTGCGGTGATCGGAAGCGTCGACCCCGTGATGGGGGAGGCCGACAAGTAATCGTACACACTTGATTCACTCACTTGGCTTGCCAGAATGTTCTCACCGGAAAATCTTAAGAAACTCGAACAGCTCAAGAAACAGTTTCCGACATCCAAGGCCCTGACACTGCCCGTGCTCTGGCTCGCTCAGAACCAGTATGGCTGGATCTCGCCGGAAACGATGAAGGAGGTGGCGGAGATCCTCCAGCTTCCCCTCGGCCATGTCTACGGCGTCGTGACCTTCTACACGATGTTCAACCCGAAGCCTGTCGGGAAATACCACCTTCAGGTTTGCACGAACATTTCGTGCGGGCTTCTGGGGGCGGAGGAGATCTGCGATCATATCTGCCACCGGTTGAATATTCAGCCCGGCGGTACGACGGCGGACCGTAAGTTCACCGTGACGGAGGTCGAGTGTTTGGGTTCATGCGGGACCGCCCCGGTGATACAGGTGAACGACGATTATGTGGGCGGCCTGACGATCGAGAAGGCGGACCAATTGATGACAGATTTAAAATAAACCACCGGATGCCCGAAACGCCAGAAAAGTTGATCCTGCCGGAAATCCCCGGACTTCAGCGCATCGACGTCTACGAAGAGCACGGCGGGTATGGAGCTCTCAAGAAGGCTGTCGCGATGAAGCCCGACGAGATTATCGACCAGGTGAAGAAATCAAACCTGCGGGGCCGCGGAGGAGCGTGCTTTCCCACCGGGCTGAAGTGGAGCTTTATGCCCAAACAATCGCCGAAGGTTAAGTATCTCTGCGCGAACGGCGATGAGAGCGAGCCCGGGACGTTCAAGGACCGGCTGATCTTCGAGTTGAATCCTCATCTTTTCATTGAGGGATCGCTGATCGCAGCCTACGCGATGGGCATCGCCAAGATCTATGTCTACGTCCGGGGCGAGTATGCGAAGTGGATCAACATTCTCCAAGCTGCTGCGGACGACGCCCAGAAAAAAGGTTATATCGGTCAGAATATTCTCGGCACGGGTTTCGGCTGTGACTTTGTGGTATTCAAAGGCGCCGGCGCTTATATCTGCGGCGAGGAGTCGGCCCTGATGACTTCAATCGAAGGGGATCGCGGTTATCCGAGGATCAAGCCGCCATTTCCCGCCCAATTCGGTCTGTGGGGATGCCCGACGACGATCAACAATATCGAGACACTGGCAAATGTTCCCCACATTCTTAATAAGGGGTGGGAGTGGTTTTCGGCGATCGGCGCGCCGAAGCAGCCCGGTACACTACTCTACGGCGTGAGCGGCCACGTCCGAAAGCCCGGAGTGTATGAGCTGCCGACCGGCGTGCGCCTGACCGAACTGATTTACAATCACGCGGGCGGCGTTCCGGGGGATAAAAAGATCAAAGCCGTTATTCCGGGCGGTTCGTCGACGATGTGGCTCCGCGGCAGCGAGATCGACGGAGTCAAAATGGACGCCGAGTCGCTCAAGTCTGCCGGTACGGCGATCGGGACCGGCGGGGTGATCGTCATGGATGAGGATACCGATGTTCTGAAAGTGCTCACGCGCATCACAAAATTTTACCATCACGAGTCGTGCGGCCAGTGCACGCCGTGCCGCGAAGGCTGCGGCTGGATGGAGAAAATCCTACAACGGTTTCTGAATGGGGAAGGCACGATGGAGGATGTCGGTCTGCTCGAAGACGTTGCAAACAACATCGAGGGAAACACAATCTGCGCGCTGGGGGACGCGGCTGCATGGCCGGTCCAGAGTTTTATCCGGAAGTTTCGTGATGAGTTCGAGAAGCGGGCTGTGAAGTCGCCTCCCACGCCGAAACCCGTTCCGCCCCCCCACCTGGTGACGATCACCCTTTAGTTGTTCTGCGCCCCCTCACGGATCCACTGCTTGAGGCCGTTGATTTGATTCGCGCTGAGCGCGGGACGATACAATGGCATTCTCGGGACCCCGTCCAACCCTTCGACCCTCCGAATCAACAGGCTGTTTTCGGGATTGCACGCCTCGTTTCTGAAACAGGGAACGATGATTCCCACCCTCGAAAGCGCATGCTGATATGAATCCAGGCTGTATCCTCTCTCGTCGAACGTGTCGGCGCCGTGGCAGCCGCTGAATGCGCAGCCCCGATCGAAGAGGGGCTGGACATATTTGCCGTAACTGATATTTGAATCGGGGAAGACGATACCCGTCGTACCCTGGCCGGAGATGTCGTCCTTGCAATTCCAGCACACCCAGACAATCAAAATGATTGCAGAAGCCGTCAGGAAGTGCCGGGCCCTGTTTCTTGTTCCGGATTTCACGGGAAGTTTTTCGACCGCAGGTTGGAGTACCATTCATTGAATAGTAGGAAACAACGGGTTGAAACGCAATAATTCAGCGTTCGGAGGTTGATTCAGTTGGGCCTTCTTCGTATATTGGAGGCGCAATGATCGTATTTCCCCGGTGGAGCATCAGAGGTTCGCGTTTCGATCACAAACTTTGCAGTAAATTCCTGGGGCTGTAGCTCAGTTGGGAGAGCGCGTGAATGGCATTCACGAGGTCGAGGGTTCGATCCCCTTCAGCTCCACTGGTCCGTACGCAGTTCATCGGGATTTCCTGCCTTTGCCATCAAAGCAAGAGCCCATGGGAAAAAGACTGAAAGAGTTTCAATCATTCCGCAAGAAAATGAATGATCGGATTCTTGGCACCGACAATCGCGCGATCAAACGGTTCTTCGGTGTCGACACGCTCACCTACGAGCCCGGCAAGCTCGACACGCGGACCAAAGAGATGCTCGGCCTCGTGTCATCAATGGTCTTGCGCTGCGACGATTGCGTCGCGTATCACATCCTCCAGTGCAAAGACAACGGCGTGAGCGATGAGGAGATGTTTGAAGTTTTCAGCGTGGCTCTGACCGTCGGCGGTTCGATTGTCATACCGCATCTCCGGCGCGCGGTGGCGTTCCTCGATGAATTGCCCGAACGATAAATTTACGCCGGTCCCCCCTCACGCACGCTTGACATTGAGAAAATAACTCCGTAAATATACCAATCATTCCATCCAACCACGTTTTCTCCTGAGGATCAAACATGACATACATCGTCTGCGAGCCCTGTTACGACTGCAAGTACACCGATTGTGTTGAGGTTTGTCCCGTCGACTGCTTTTACGAAGACGATCACATGCTCTATATCCATCCCGACGAGTGTATTGATTGCGGTGCTTGCGTGCCTGAATGTCCCGTGGAAGCGATCTTCGCGGAAGCCGACGTACCGGAACAGTGGAAGGAATGGATTCCTGTGAATTACGAGAAAGCCCCCGCCACAACACAGATCACGCACAAGAAAGATGCACTTGCCGGCAAGACCGCCAAGGAGTGTAAGAAGAAATAGGCCTCCCCCCGGGCCATGAACGACAGCCCGCACATTCCCCGCATCGATCCAAAGAAAGTCCTGCGCGAAATTGCGAACGTGACCGGCGATGTTCTTTTCATCACCGATCAAACGAGAACCATCCTTTATGTCAACAGGTCAGCCAGCAGAAAAACGGGCTACACGCGAGGTGAGCTGATCGGCAGAAAGATCCATCATCTCTATCCGAGAGAGAATCAGGCGAAATACACATCGAAGATCATCCAGGGACTGCGGAAGGGTGGGCGCTGGTCCGGAGATATTGAAATCCGCAAAAAGGACGGCACGAATTTCTGGATTGAGGCCGTCGTCGTGGCATTATTCGACCTGAACGGCAAGGCGGCCGGGATGATTCATCTCGGACGCGACCTGACCGAGCGGCGTCTCCTTGACCGGCATGCCTGGGAGTCGGGGAACCGCCTGACCTCCATCGTCGATTCGATGGAAGACGCCTTGTTCGTGTCGGATCCCGCGGGAAAAATCCTCATGTGCAACCAGGCTCACTGTACCGCGCTTGGTTATAATCAAGCGGAGATTGTGGGCCTCAATCCTCCATATCCCTGGATAGGGCCGACGGACGCCCGCAGACTCCGCCGCGCCAGCAAGCTTGTCCACAAGCGCGGGACGCTAAAGAACTTCACGATCGAGTGGAAGCGCCGGGATGGAAAACGCATGGTCGTGAGCCTCGCCATCTCAGCCCTGCGGGACCGGAGGGGGAACGTTTCCGGCTTTATCCACACGGTCCGGGACGTTTCCGATGTCCAGTACATCGAAGAGCTCCGGAGGGCAAACGAGCAAATCGACCGGCTCGTGAGCGATGTCCGGCGAAAAGCCGCGCGTCTGCACACTCTCGAGTCAATCAACCGGCTGGTTCTGAATGACACAAATATCGCCCGTGTGTTTCGGGCAGTCACCTCGGGTGTCAGAAAACTCGTCAATCATGATCTGGCGGGGATTTATGTCTACGACGAAGAGCAAGAAAGCCTCATTCCCCATACCCTCTCCAACCAAACTCCGTTCTCCCGGCGTGTCGCAATGTTTGCGCTCCCGATGGGGGAGGGCATCATCGGCGCGGCTGCAGCGGCGGGGAAAATGGTGTGGGTGAACAATGCACAACTTGACCCGCGCTCCAAGTATCCCCCTGCGATGAGGCCGGAGAAAGAGCATTTCATCGCCGTCCCCTTGCTCAGCCGCGGATCAATTTTCGGCGTGCTGGTCGTTGCCCGGAATCGCGATCCCGAATTCATTGAGGAAGAAACGGAGATCGTACGCTCGTTCGCCGAAGCGGCGACGGTCGCCCTGGATAACGAGCGGTTGCTCGATGAACTAAGAAGCCGGCAGTCAGGGCCGGGAGCTGCCTCCGGACGGACGATACCGATCCCGGGACGGTCTGCTCACGCAGGACGTCGTGCCGGGAAAAAACGTGTACTTTCAGCCAAGGTTGACCGATTCGGGCCTTAGAGAGACCAGCTGAAAGCCGCCCGTTGCATCGAGCGACCAGTTTAACCTTGCAATATTGGTGGGGGATGTGTATACTGATCTGTCGTCAGGCGACCCCTCCAGTCGTTTTCCAGAGGCCCGGTCGCCGCGGCACTCTTACCGTTCAAGCATCATTGAAACTCGCGGGGGGAACGTTCGTAGTCTGTTGTGGGCGCCTGCTTTCAGGCGCAATTGTATCCTCTGCAAAAACTAGCGGAATATGCAAACTGTAGAATTTCTCGGCTTAAATGTCGTCATCGTCGGAGTGCTGATTGGGGCTGTGTTCCTCTATCTGGTCTTCCTCATCAATAAGAGAAGGAAGGATAAATTTCTTCATCATGAAATGAGGAGGGATGCCCAGGGATAGCAAGGGACGAAACGCAGGTTCTCGAAAAGCCCCTCTGCGTAATGGCGAGGGGTTTCTGTTTTTAAGGGTGCAGCGATGATCGTGATGAAGTTCGGCGGCACGTCGACCCAGGACGCGCACGCTGTCGAAAACGTCGTCAGGATCGTTAAGGCTCGTCTCGACCGCAAGCCGATCGTCGTCATCTCCGCGATTGCGCAGGCGACCAACATGCTCGAACGCGCCGGCAGACTGGCGTCCGATGGGAGGACGGGGGACGCACGCAGCGCGCTGCTCGCATTGTTCGAACGGCACACTGCGATGACCGATGCCTTGATCAAGGATCAGCAGCGATGTCAAAACCTGCGCAAGGCTATTTCCTCTTCGCTCGGCGAGCTGGAAGAGATGATCAAGGGGCTGGCAATCCTGCGTGAATTGACTCCACGGGCGCTCGACACGATTTATTCCTACGGTGAATTGCTCTCCTCACGAATCGTCGCTGTCGCGCTCGAAGAAAACGGAGTGGCTTCGCGGTGGATCGACACAAAGGAATTCATGGTGACGGACGACCACTACAATTCGGCGTCCCCGGATATGGAGCTGCTTGGGACCCGGCTGTCGGAAATCATGACGCCCTTGATCGGGCAGGGGACGGTTCCCGTGACTCAGGGTTTCATCGGTGTGACCCGTTCGGGACACCGGACCACCATGGGCCGGGAAAGTTCCGATTATTCCGCATCGGTTATCGGCTCGGTGCTCGGGGTCGAGGATATACAGATCTGGACAGACGTCGACGGGATCCTAACCTCCGACCCGACGGTCGTCGCCTCGCCCAAGAAAGTGAAAACCTTGTCGTTCGCGGAGGCCTTCGATCTCTCGTACTTTGGCGCCAAGGTGCTGCATCCAAAGACGATCCTGCCCGCCGTGGAACGGAACGTCCCGATTCATGTTTATAATTCCCGCCGGCCGGAGCTCTCCGGCAGCCTGATCACCTCGATGAACTCGTCGGGGACACCGCTCGTAAAGTCGATCGCCTACAAGCGAAATATGGCCGTTCTCGCTGTCGTCCCGAAACACCGATATGGCCAGTATATTTTCTGGGATCACGTCTATAATATCCTCACGAAACACGGGGCGTCCGCGTCCCTGACTGCATCGTCCGAGTACGGGCTCTCGATCGTCCTGGACCAATCCCACGAACTTCCGAGCATCGTACAAGGCCTGAAGGAGGTCGGATCTGTCGATCTCGATGAGGGAAAGGGGATCATCTCAATGGTTGGATCGAATATCCGGTCGGTGCCGAAATTTATGGAACGAGTGTTCCGGGCGGTTTCCGATTACACTGTTGCCGCGATTTCCTTTGGAGCCTCCCCATCGAGTCTCTGCATTGTGGTCGACGATCAGTCCGTGCCCTCGGCCGTCGAGAGCTTGCACCGCGAATTCTTCGATACGGTCAACAGCGACGAATTCGAAGACTTGAGGCACCTCCCCGCTTAATCAGCAATCTCCCCCAAGGGATTTCGAACCTGAAAGTCAGGTTTTCCCCTATTGCTCATTCCCCTTTACTGAATTATCTTAGACCTGCAGCCCGGAGCTGAATGGCCGCCGGGTGGACGCGGGCGGTCGTCGAGAAGTAATTGAAAACCGTGGGGCCCTCGGATCAGGGGCTTCCATGGGGAGGCGAAGAAGGATGTGCGGGGCACGCATCCTTCTTTTAGTCAAAATGTCCCGGTTGAGTACTCGCCGGGGCATTTTTATTTTAGCTCACTTTCCCAACAGAGTCATATCCTTCCCAGGCATCTGCTTCATTTTCTTCTACACACCTCTTGACAATGGTTCACAAATACGTTAACTTCCTTTTGAGGACAATCCAATTCTACCGAACTTCCGCCGGAAAATGTCCCGTCGAGGAGTTTCTGGATTCGCTCCCAGATCGGCATGCCCAGAAAGTTACCTGGGTCTTACGTCTAGTGGAGAGGCTTGAGATCGTCCCGCGGCAGTATTTCAAGAAACTTTCCGGCACGCGGGGGCTCTGGGAGATTCGTACTCAGATGGGTGGTAAGAGTAAGTCATGAGCCATGTAGAACGATACATAAAAGATCGAAAAAAACGGAATTCGAAGTTTGCTAAAGACTTCGAATCGGGATACGACGCATTTGAGTTCAGTGTCATGCTCCGCCAGGCCAGAGAAAAGGCGGGTATCACCCAAGAAGCCATCGCACGGAAACTCCGCACAAAGAAATCTGCCATCTCGCGGATTGAGAACCATTCCGAAGATATTCGCCTATCGACTCTGGGAAAATATGCAAAGGCCCTCGGCAAGAGACTGCGGGTTCACCTCGCTGATTGAGTTTCCTTCGGCGGGGACGGCGATGACAGTACCAAGGTCATGCTCTTGAAGTGTTAGCCGCAGTTGCCCATTACCGGAGTAATATGAGTTTCCTCGTTTCGACAAAGGTGCCAGCCTGTAAACGGTACAAATAGACACCACTTGAAAAACCCGGGGCTTCCCATCGCCTTGAATGCCATCCGGCAGACAGTTCCTTGGAGAGGAGAGTAGAGACCTCTCTACCCAACACATCAAATACTTTCAATGATACAAATGATCTGAAAGGAAGACTGAAGGAAAAAGTCGTTGAGGGATTGAACGGATTCGGATAGTTTTGCTGAAGTCCAAACTCCATTGGGAGGTCATCCGAAAGAGTCCGGACTGCTGTGATCATTTCCGACAGCGGCCGACGGTAGACACCGCCGCCGTTAGTCCCTGCAAGCAGATTCGTGCCGCTGACCGCAAGAGACCAGACACCGGTGTTCGGCAAGCCGTTAGTCACCGTGGTCCAGTTTGTCCCGTTGTTTGTTGAAAGAAAGACTCCGCCATTG
>DASQAZ010000111.1:0-4039 GCA_035635475.1 Bacteroidota bacterium
TCGTTTTGATCTATTTTTATTTCATACGGTAGAGGCACCGCATCAACCCAATCTGAGCAATCTCCAAAGCTCCAAGATTGGGGAGCTATCGTTGCCCTGAGATCACAAGGGACCGAACAAACACCGCCGCCGGCGGGAAGAATCGGTCACAATATTTGGTGATCACTTTCGACGTTCTCTCACTCCTCCAAAAAGCGGCGCACCAGCTCAAGTTCCCCTTCAAAATGAGATCGATGTTTCGACTAATTGCACCCGTCTTGATCGGAACTACCCTTGTTGTCCCTTCTCAGGCTGGGGGCCAGTGGTCCACCGACCCGTCCAATAACCTTATCGTGGGTTACGGGCTCAATCCTGAACTGTGCAGTGACAGCGCCGGCGGCTGCTATATCACTTACGAAGAGAACACAGGATATCCAAGGCAGTTGATCCTTCATCGCTTGAACCGTTATGGTCTGAAGGTCTGGGGCGGTAACGGTGTGCAGATCGTCGGACAGCTGCCCGAGCAATGGTTTGCCAAGATCATTGAAGATGGACGAGGAGGCGTTCTCGTTTCTTATATCGATGACGAAGTGCCAGTCGCACCGCCACTCCCTTTTAAAGTCCGGCTCAGAGTACAAAGAGTCGATAGCAGCGGTCGTATCATGTGGGATTCAGCGGGCGTAAGAGTCTCTGCCGCAGAGATAGGCCAAGGCCTCCAGTCGATTACATCTGACGGGCAGGGTGGCTGTCTCGTTTCATGGAGCGATTCGCTGAACATTCTCCGGATTCAACGGATTGACAGTTCAGGGGTGAGGGTATGGGGGGATACGGGCGTCTTTCTGGCAAACCAAGTAAGCTCAAGCTCACCGGCTGTAATGAGTTCCGACTTGGCTGGCGGGAGCTATATCGCTTGGCGGTACCAGCAAATGCAACATATCGATAGTAATGGCATCAAAGAATGGGCAGCAGACGGAATAAGTCTTGCATCTGGAATCGCGGCGCTTTTCGTGGACGATTCGCGGGATGTGCACATTTTTGGAGCTAGGTTTGATGGAGTCACCGGCGGGATCTATAGTTGGACAAAAATTGCTAACATGATTTCTCCCGGCGGGAATATCATTTGGGATAGCGTTGGGGTCCTTCTCGACACGGAAAAAACGAACTATCCGTCCAAAGATTATTCGATCGTGGTAGATATGGATGGCATCACTCACCTGGCATGGGGAAACGATAGCGGCGATACGCTTGCTACCTACATTCAAAATCTAAGAAGCGATGGCGGGCAAATACTTCCAAGACGGAGGATGTTAAGTTTATCAGCATCACAGAAGATCAATGTTCACGTTGTAGCGGGATACGCTTCAACCGCAATTTATTTCTGGAGAGATTCACGTAATCCGAATGGAGTATACGCACAGAGACTTGACACACTTGGTCGCCCATTATGGGACTCACTTGATGTAGAAATCTGCGGCTACCCTCCCTCACCACTCCGAGGAACTACTGACGGCACCGGTGGTTGCATTGTTGTTGGGATGAAAGACGATTTCTCGATTCGAGCACAACAAGTGAGTAGGAACGGAAAGTTGGGAGAAATAATCACCTCTGTGAATGGAGGAAATACAGCTACACCGCATGAGTACCTACTATTCCAAAATTACCCCAATCCATTCAACTCGTTCACAATCATCCGGTACGCCATCCCGAAACAAGGCGTTGTTGTGATTGAACTGTACAACTACCTCGGCCAGAAATTAAGAACTCTCGTCGATGGGTTCCACGAGCCCGGATCTTATCAAATCAATCTTGACGCCGAACCCCTCGCATCGGGCGTTTATTTTTGCATATTGCGTGTAACAGGAGATGCTCAGCTGCGGAAATTGACGATCCTGAGATAGGCTAAATTACCCATCGCAATAATGCCAGCCTTGTTGGACGGCTGGGGACCGACCTCCCTCAATTGAGTTTTCCTCGCCAAACGAGTATATTAATATCGGGTCAATTCTGAAGAATATCGACGAGTAAAGACTGCAGGACTATGCCGGATAGGACCGGAACCCTCTACCTGAATCTCATCTGGCATCAGCACCAGCCGCTCTACCTCGATCCGGAGCTTGACCAACTTCGCGGGCCCTGGGTTCGCACCCACGGCACCAAGGACTATTATGATATGGCCTCGATGCTGGAGGATTTTCCCGCCGTCCACTGCACGTTCAACCTGACCTCTTCTCTTTTGCAGCAGCTTCAATGCTACTACCTGGATCGCTTGCGGCCATTCGTCGATGTGCGGAAGAATCACGTCGATGACAAGGGTTTCCTCCGGGCCTGGAAGGGAAAAACGGATCCATGGATCGACCTTTTGCTCAAACCTTCCGGCGCGCTCGATGAGGATGATCGGAAGATGCTGCTGTTCAACCCCTGGAACGCGCTCTATATTACCGATGTGATGATCGAGAGGTTCCCGGAGTACAAGGCGCTCAAAGAAAAGCGTGTCAGGGGGCAGCAGCTTTTCGAACAGGACCTTCGAGAAATCAAATTTTGGTTTTTTCTTGCCTATTTCGATCCTGATTTTCTGAACGGCAGAGTTGTGCTCACTGACGGCACCGCGGTCGATCTCACGGATCTGGTCGAAGGGAAGCCCGACGGCACGTACGTTCTGAGAAAAACCGTGACGGAGGAGGACTGCAACCGGATTCTTGCGGAGGTGTACAAAGTTCTTTCGAATATCATCCCCGTCCACAGAAAACTGATGTACGATCCCGATCGTCGGACCGGACAGCTTGAAGTCACCACAACCCCATACTACCATCCGATCCTGCCGCTCGTCTACGACTCGGATGTCGCAAAAACCTGTCAGCCGAACGACAGGATGCCCTCCCGCTTCGCCCATCCCGAGGACGCGGATGTGCAGGTGGCGAAAGCGGTTCAGTATTTCAGGGAATTGTTTGGTCGCCGCCCCTCGGGGATGTGGCCCGCAGAGGGATCCGTGTCGCAGGATTCCGCCAAGGTCTTCTCCACGAACGGGATCCTGTGGATTGCTACGGACGAAAAAATCCTCGCTCACTCCCGGCCGCAGGGCCTTCCGAAACACCAGCCCTACAACGCCGGAAGTGGAGGCGCTGAGAGTGTGGTAATCGTCTTCCGCGATACCGGGCTTTCGGACAAGATTGGCTTCACCTATCAGCACTACCGGGGCAGAGATGCGGCGAACGATTTTATTGCCGATCTTCTGCAGCGGACGCCGCCCGCCGGCGAGCCGGACCGGCTTGTCACCGTCATCGTGGATGGAGAAAATGCATGGGAATGGTACCGGTACGACAATGATGCGAAGGAATTTCTTCGTTCGCTCTACGGCGAGCTGACCGTGCTCGGCTCGCAGCGCAAGGTCCTGACGGCGACGATGACCGAGTATATCCTCGGAAACGAGTCGCGGGGCATACCTGCGCATCCCGCCTCTTCGATGAAGCGTTTGGAATGGCTGTATCCCGGATCCTGGATCAACGCGAATTTCAGCACGTGGATCGGGAGCGAGGAGAAGAACCGGGCGTGGGAGTATCTCCTCGCGGCGCGCAACGATCTTGCGAAATCCGGGCTTGCCGCTCCCGATCCGCGGGCCGGCGCGCCCGCTCCAAAGACGAAGCCCTGGTATCGATGGAAAGCATGGGAGGAGATGTACGCGGCGGAAGGCTCCGACTGGTTCTGGTGGTATGGCTCGAATGCCAATACGCCATCGGTGGTTGCGCCATTCGAAAACGCCTTCCTTACCCATCTGCGAAACGTGTATCGGTTCGCCGCGCTTGCGGGCGGCAAAATGACGCAGAGGGATTTTCAGCCGATCAGGGGAGCATCAGCGGGCGCGACGGCCTCGCAGGGGGCGATGGCGCGAGGGTGAGATGAGCGCCGATCTGTGAAAACCTGGTCGCTTGCCATTGCGTGGAACTGGGAGTTCGATGAGGATTTCGTCGCGGGAATCGAGCGCGAGTGCGCAAAGCGCGACCTCACCACATACCGGATCGACCCCCGCAACCTCGGCGAAACTCTGGAGAAGCTCAGGACGGGG
>DASQAZ010000112.1:0-13988 GCA_035635475.1 Bacteroidota bacterium
ACCAACTACTGAAGGAGCGATTGCAACAATGAGCAAAACAGCGTATCACAACCAGCTTGACGATCACATCCTGGGAAATCTGACGCCTGCTGAAGAGAAGGAATTCGAAGAGCACCTGCGTCAATGCCGGTCCTGCCAGGAGGAATTGGATCAGTTGAAGGATGTCCGCGAGAGGATCACGAATCTCCCCCGGGGCATTAAGCCGCAACGGGATTTGTGGCCCGAGATCGAGAATGGATTATCCGGCCACAATGCTGCGGATAAAACCGTCGAAGAGGAGGAACGGCATAGGGGTGGGACGTATCCTTCCCTGGTCACGAAGCCCCGCCGGTTTCGTGGTGCCAGCTTATTCTTGGCCTCACCGCACCTCAGGGCAGCAGCGCTGGTATTGATTGTGCTTGGCGGCGGGGCACTCTGGTTTGCGACGCAGAACTCAAGGACGGGAAGGGATGGTGTTCGCAAGGACCAGATTTCCCCGGGAGAGCGCGAACAGGAAACATCGGCACAAAAATCTTCTCCCGTTGAGTCCGCGCCGACGCAGAAGCAACCCGAGCCCGCCCACGCCCAAGATGGGGGGATCGCTACGAAAGATGATCGGGCGGCGGCTCGAGCCACACAGCCAGCTTTAAGAGCGTCTCCTGTTGAGGACCAGAATCTTCAATTCCTCCGGTCGTCATTCGTCAATTACAGCGACAAACTGCCGAATGACCGCGTCTATCTCCAGTTCGACAGGCCGCTGTACAGTCCCGGCGAGACGATCTGGTTACGGGCGTACGTCCGGAACGACGAAGATCTGATGCCGTCGCGACAGAGCGATATCTGTCACGTCGAGTTTGTCAATCCGCAGGGGAACGTCGCGCAGCAGCTCACGCTTCTTGCGAAGGATGGAGTCGCAAGCGGAGAGATCGACCTTGCTGAAAATCTGCCGGGTGGCCTGTACAAAATCAGGGGGTACACGGAGTGGCAGAAGAATTTTGAGAATCCGTACATCTTCGAAAAGGAGATCCAGGTCCAGAAGGTCGTGCTGCCCCGATTGAAAATGAAGCTCGATTTCGAACGGAAGGCATTCGGACCCGGTGATAACGTCATCGCAAAGTTTGAGGTGAGCTCACTGCAGAACAGGCCGATGTCGAATTTCGATTTGCGGTACGTTGTCAAGGTTGCCGGCAACACCATCGCAGAGAACCCTGACAAGACAGATCGCAACGGCACCTCGTACGTGAGCTTCGACCTTCCGAAAAACCTTTCTTCCACCGACGGGATTCTCGTGATCCTGGTCCAGTACGAGGGGCAGGTTGAATCAATATCGCGCTCCATACCGATCGTGCTCAATCAGATTCACCTCACGCTCTATCCGGAGGGCGGAGACCTCGTCCAAGGCCTCAGCAGCCGCGTCGGGTTCGAAGCTGTCAATGAGTTCAACAAGCCCGCCGATATCGAGGGGGTAGTGCGGGATGACCGTGGCAGGGAGATAACGAAATTCAAGAGCTTCCATCAAGGAATAGGAGCCTTTCTGATCACTCCTGAAGATGGACGGAGCTACTTGGTCAATATTACCAAACCTGGGGGCATCGCCGAGACTTTTCGATTGCCCGATGCCTTGTCTCACGGATATACGCTGGCAGTCCGGCAGAACGCGGATGGAACGGCGACCTTCGTCGTCGGATCCACCCAGGATGAAGAGCTCTCCATGATTGCCCAAATCAGAGGGAGGGTCTACTTCACCAAGCAATTCACCGCGCGCGTAGGAACGACGACGATCGCGTTCCCGGCGCAGGACCTACCAAGAGGGGTCGTACAGGCGACGCTGTTCGATCACAGCGGTATTGAACAGGCCGAGAGACTGCTGTTCGTCAATAAACGGAATCTACTTACCCTCCGAATTTCAACCGATAAAGAACGATATCTTCCGAGGGAAGAGGTCCGGTTATCCATCAAGGCATCCGATTTGCGCGGGCAACCGGCCAAGGGTAATTTCTCCCTCGCAGTTGCCGATGACAGGATTCTTTCGTTTGCCGACGACAAGTCGGGAAACATTCTCGCAAAGATGCTTCTCGAACCAGACCTCCGCGGAAAGGTCGAAGAACCAAACTTTTATTTCGACCCCAAGGAGGCAAAGGCCGACACGGCCCTCGACTATTTGATGATGACGCGGGGCTGGCGGCGGTTTACATGGAAAGAGGTGCTTACGGCCAAAGTCCCGGAGATCACTCACCAGGCCGAACGGACGGTTGTCGCGGGAACGGTTCTTTATTCCGGGTCCGAACTGCCCGTCGCGGGCGCGCGCGTCTCCATCTCGGGTTCGAGCAATATGGTGTCCCTGACAGATTCCAGCGGGAAGTATCGGTTCAGATATGTGGACCTCGGCTCTCCGGTGTCGATCGAAGTCTCGAAAAAGGGATTCGAACCGTATGATACGACCCTCGAGCATCAGGTTGAGAATCTCGATTGCCGGCTCTGGAAGGAAGACGGAACAATAACGGTGCTCGGAAGAATTTTCGACAGCCAGAAAAGGACCGGGCTTGCGGATGCGAGGGTTGAAGTCCTGGGCACGAAGCGGCACACAACGACAGATAACCAGGGATTGTACAAGATCAAGCACCTTCCAAGAGGTGTCTACACCCTCAAGGTCGAAGCGCCCGGATATGTACAGGTGGAAAATCACAATGTCCGGGTCGAGAATCCGCTTGCGGTTGCCGACATCGGCATGGACAATGCCTATCCTGACGCACGCCACGCTCCGATGGCGCTCGAGTTTAGGGATAAGAATGCCGCGAGCGCCGCGGGGAGCCAGACAGGTAAAATTACCGGCCGGCTCACAGACGCCTCTTCGGGTGAGCCCATCCCCGGGGGAATTGTACACGTCTCTGGAACACAAAGCGGTGCAGCGACGGATGCCGATGGGAAATATGTGATTCTCGCCGTCCCGGCGGGGCAGGTCAATGTCAGAGCGAGTCTCGTCGGTTATCAGAGCATTGAGATGAGGGATGTGCTGGTCGGTCCGAACGCGGCGACTTCACTCGACATCCTCATGAGTCCGGCCCCGGCGCAGCTCGAGGAGCAAGTTGTGTCGGCCCAGAGGGCACTGGTGAACAAAAGCGCTACAAACTCAGTTGTTGCAGGTCCCAGGTTGCAATTGGGTACGGTGAACGAAATGAGCGTGGCCCCCAGAGTGAATAAAGTGGAGGACGTCCTACGACAGGAAGCGGGTGCCGTGAGACAGCGGAACAACATGTTCATGCGTGAGGGACGCGCTGACGGAGCGCGGCATTATTTTGACGGGATTCACGCCAACAAACAACTGGGAATAGCTGCTCTGAGGACGGGCAAGGAGCAGAACAACGTCCTAATCATGGGCCAAAAGGCAGTACAAATGGAACTCGCGGAACCCGCGCGCCCGAGGTACTACCGGGCTCGCGAATTCTCGGCGCCGATCTACCCATCTGAGGAATCGCCTATCGTCCGATCGGACTTCCGTTCAACCATCTTTTGGAAGGGAGATGTTGCTCTCGACAACGCCGGGGAAGCAGTCGTCACGTTCTACAATTCGGACGACATCACATCGTTTCGCGCGACGGTGGAAGGAATCAGCGCAAGCGGCATGGTCGGCAGAGCCGAGAAAACGTACTACACCCAGCTTCCGTTCGGATTGTCGGCAAAAGTCCCGGTCGAGGTATCGATGGGCGACCGGGTTCTCGTTCCGCTCACGCTGAAGAATAACACCGGCCGTACCGTCGCGGGCGACGTGAGGATCACCGCACCGGAGAGCTGGAAACAGCCCGGCGGAGTCGACCTTTCTCAATCGGTCGCGGCGGCAAGCGCTCGCACGATCTTCATCCCGTTCGAGGTTCTCGACAAACCGGGCAAGGGAACGATTGAAATCGCCTTCGAGAGTGAAGGGCTTCGGGATGCCTTCCAGCAAGAGGTGTTCGTGCGAGAAAAAGGATACCCCCGGGCTCTCTCCTTCTCGTCGAACGAGAAGAAAACGACAAACTCCTTCGTTCTGAATGCTCCGATCGAAGGAACCGTGCATGCAACCGTAAACGTGTACCCATCCGTCGCCAGCACAATTCTGAAGGCCGTGGACGCATTGCTTCAGGAGCCGAACGGCTGCTTCGAGCAGACGTCTTCCACCAACTACCCCAACGTGATCGCGCTCCGCTACCTGAAGGAGAGCGGTGTCGCCGATCCCCGTCTCATGGCGCGCGCAACCAGACTGTTGGACGACGGCTACAGGCGGCTGACCACGTTTGAAACGAAGGAAAAGGGATACGAGTGGTTCGGCGCGACCCCGCCGCACGAGGCGCTCACCGCATACGGATTAATGCAGTTCAAGGACATGGAACCGGTGTACGCAAGCGTCGATAAATCCATGGTGGATCGGACAGCCAGGTGGCTGATGAGCCGCCGCGACGGTAGAGGAGGTTTCATGCGTGATGCGAAGGCACTGGACTCGTTCGGAAGAGCCAACCCGGATGTCACGAACGCCTACATCGTGTACGCGCTTGCAGAGGCGGGTTACACTGATTTCGCGCCGGAGCTGACGGCGGCCATGCAGAAGGCAACTGTTGAACACGATCCCTACCAGCTCGCTCTTGTAGGCAGCGCACTCCTCTCTTTGGGTGACAAGGCTCGTGCATTCACGATCCTGGCGGACCTGATTAAAAGGCAGCAGAATGACGGGAGCTGGAACGGAAAGACACAATCGATCACGGGATCATCCGGTAACAGCCTGAAGATCGAGACAACAGGGCTGGCGGTCCTGGCGCTCTTGAAATCGGGGAATCCGGACCTGTCGGCTCTCGATAAGGGTGTGAAATTCTTGCTTTCATCGCGCTCGGGTTACGGGGGGTTCGGATCTACGCAAGGCACAATCATCGCTCTCAAAGCGCTGACGGCCTATACAGCGTATTCGAAATACACTGCCGAGCCGGGAAGGATTCAAATCATGCTTGACGGGAAGGAGATCTCCGGCACATCATACGAAGCGGGTGAGCGGGGGCCGATTGTGATCGACGGTCTGGAAAAGTTCATTGCTGCCGGCGGAGGGAACCACTCGCTGACTGTTGCCATGGCCGGCGTCAAACATCCTCTCCCGCACTCAGTGCTTCTCTCCTGGAGCACAACGTTGCCGCTTTCCTCCGACTCAGTCAAGGTGTCCCTCGATACGAGGCTCGCAGATCAAACTGTACGCATGGGCCAAACCGTGCGCTTCACGGCAAAACTCAAAAATCTCACGTCGAACGGTTTGCCGATGGTCATCGCTCTGGTCGGTATCCCCGGCGGCCTCACGGCTCAGCCGTGGCAATTAAAAGACATGCAGGAGAAAGCCGAATTCGATTTCTATGAGATCAACGGCCGCTACATCTCGTTTTACTATCGACAGATGAAACCGTCCGAAGAGCGCACCATCAACCTCGACCTGAAAGCCGAAGTTCCGGGAGTGTACGAAGCGCCCGCATCTTCCGCGTATCTCTACTATACGAACGAGTATAAGTCGTGGAGCTCGGCCGGGCAGATTGAAATCCAACAACAATAGTCTCTACATCCCGGAGTCTGCAAAGACTGGAACCCCAATCTCGAATGGATTGGGGTTCCCCGTTATAGGGGAATAATGCTCTCCGGACGTAATGATCTCTTGCTACTTGGAGCTGATATTGTTATATTTTGATGTAGTTTGACCATCGGGATGTGGCGCAGCCCGGCTAGCGCGCCTGCCTTGGGCGCAGGAGGTCGCGAGTTCAAATCTCGCCATCCCGACCAATACCGACCCGAGAGAGTAACGCCCCTCACCGGGATCCCGAACCACCCTCCGATTAAACCCTTCCGCCATTCCCCCTTCCAATATGATCGAGAATGGGCCACACCGTGAGGGCGATCACAGGCAACTGTTGCTTTTTTTGTCCGATTTGATTACCTTGCCAAGCGTTCAAACGAAGCAGATTTTGTTGATGAATCTTTCCGAAGGTATTGTGTATGGCTAACAAGAGTCACATCCTGGTTGTCGACGACGAAGATTCGCTACGCTCGGTATTGAGCAATGAGCTCTCGGGCGCCGGGTACGACGTCGCGACTGCTCCTGACGGCGAGGCGGCAATCTCCACGGTCCAGAACAAGAAATTCGACCTGGTGCTCCTCGATATCAAGATGCCCAAGATGGACGGATTCGAAGTTCTGAAGTACATCAAGAAAGGTTATCCGCAGGTAAAAGTTATCATGTTGACTGGCTTCGCCGATCTCAAGAACGCGATTGAGTCGAAGAAGCACGGGGCGGAAGATTTTGTGAGCAAACCATACGACCTCGTCGACCTCCTGACTACGATAGAGCGCGTCCTGAGCGAGTAGATTCCCGCTCAAGCCGTATGAACGGGGAGCGCGATCATGTCCCACCGTTATAGTATCCTTATTGTCGACGACGAAGCGCGTGTCACAAGGCTCCTGAAAGAAGAGCTCGAAGAGCGGAAGCAATACGAAGTCGATCTCGCCTCCGACGGCGCTGAGGGAATCAACTCGATCCAAAAAAAGCTGTACGACGTGGTCCTCCTCGACATGAAAATGCCGCGCGTCGATGGCTGGGAGGTTCTTCAGTTTGTTCAGGAACATTCCCCGTCCTCCCACGTCATCATCCTTTCCCAGTATGCCGATTTCAAAATGGCGGGGGATACCGCGAAGCTGGGCGCATACGAGACCCTCGGGAAGCCGTACGATATAGATCAACTCGAGCAGTCGATTGAGCGCGCACTTCACCTGAAAAAGCTTTCCATCGACAACAAGCTTTTACAAACGGAGCTTTCCCGGAAAACGGGTACCCCCGAGCTTATCGGCGAGAGCAAAGCGCTCAAAGATGTTATCGAGAGCGCAAGGAGAGTCGCCGCCAGCGACTCAATCGTGCTTATCTACGGCCTCAGCGGTACAGGGAAGGAGCTCTTTGCGAACCTCATTCACAGGTCGAGCTCCCGCGGCGACCGCCCGTTCGTTCCGGTGAACTGCTCCTCGATCCCCGATTCGCTTCTCGAAAGCGAGCTGTTCGGACATGAGAAGGGCGCGTTCACCGACGCCTACCAGGCAAAGCCCGGGCTGGTTGAAGTAGCCAACGGCGGGACGCTCTTTCTGGATGAGGTCGGCGACATCAGTCCGATCATCCAGCCGAAGCTCTTGCGGTTCCTCGAGACTGGCGACTTCCGGCGCGTGGGCGGAACGGTGGAACTCAAGGCGGACGTCCGGGTCATCTCGGCAACCAACAAGAGTCTGCAGGAGGAGGCCCGGGCCGGGCGCTTCCGTGAGGACCTTCTCTACCGGCTCAACGTCGTTACGATCCGCGTTCCGCCGCTGAAGGATCACCGTGAGGACATACCGAGGCTCGTCGATTACTTTCTGAAAAAGAAATCCAAGGCCAAGGATCCTAAATTGCTCACCCCCCGGGCGCTCGAGTTTCTCATGAACTACGACTGGCCCGGGAATGTCCGGGAGCTTGAACACATCATCGAAGGCGCAACGCTGCTTTCAAATGGACAGATGATCGACGTCGCGGACTTGCATCTTAACGACCGGCAAACCGAGCCGGTCTCCGATACGCTCGCCATTTACGCCGTCGAGAAACAGCACATCGAGAAGGTCCTCAAGATCTTCAAAGGCAATCGAAAGAAGACCGCGGAGGCATTAAACATCAGCGAGAAAGGTCTCTACCTCAAGATCAAGGAATACGGGATCGTCGTCGGCTGACCTTTCTTCGGCGAACGGTGCCGATCCCGCTCGTGTTTCTACCAGCTCTCGTTTCTCACATCTACCCCTGTTTGACTTTTCCGCAGTTTTTTCGTAATTTTACGCCAGAATTAGGCACATTGCGTCCCGGCCCGTCCCGTTTGGCGGGATCAAGCGGGACGTTTCTTGTATTCTCTCAGCCATGACCTTCCGATGGTAAAGTTCCAGGGAGTCGACTACTTCGACATCGAGAGCCTTCTCAGCGAGGAGGAGACTCTCGTGCGCGATACCGTCAGAGAATTCACCGACGACCATATCCTCCCCATCATCGAAAAGCATAACCGCGCGGGCACCTTTCCGATCGACCTCGTTCCAAAAATGGCTGACCTCGGAATGTTCGGATCCACCCTCCCCGCAAAATACGGCTGCGCCGAAATGAATAACGTCGCGTACGGTTTGGTCATGCAGGAGCTGGAGCGCGGCGACAGCGGCATCCGGAGCTTCGCCTCGGTGCAGAGCGCCCTGGTCATGTATCCGGTCTACACGTTCGGCTCCGACGCGCATAAGGATGTATGGCTCCCGAAGCTCGCCTCGGGCAAAGCGATCGGCTGCTTCGGGCTCACCGAGCCGGACTACGGCTCGAATCCCGCCGGCATGATCACCCGCGCTGAAGAGAGGGGCAATTGTTATGTCCTGAACGGCGCCAAGATGTGGATCACCAACGGCACCCTCGCCGACGTGGCGGTCGTCTGGGCAAAGCTCAACGGCGTGATCCACGGCTTCCTCGTGGAAAAGGGGAGGAAGGGCTTTACCGCCCCCGAGATGACGGGCAAGCATTCGCTCCGCGCCTCGGTCACCTCCGAGCTGATCTTCCAGGATTGCGAAATCCCGAAGGAGAATATGCTTCCGAAAACGGACGGGTTGAAGTCGCCGCTCATGTGCCTCAACCAGGCCCGGTACGGGATCGCCTGGGGCGCCATCGGCTCAGCCATGGCCTGCTATGACGCCGCGCTCGGCTACGCCAAGTCGAGGATCCAGTTCGGCAAACCGATCGCCTCTTTCCAGTTGATACAGGATAAGCTTGTGCACATGGTGACGGAAATAACCAAGGGACAGCTCCTCACGCTCCGGCTCGGCCGTATGAAGGATCAGGGTGGGCTTCGGTTCCAGCAGGTCTCCTTGGCCAAACGCAATAATGTCTACCACGCGCTGGAGATCGCCCGGACCGCCCGCGAAATCCTCGGAGCGAACGGCATTCTCGATGAGTACCCCGTTATGCGGCACATGGCAAATCTTGAGTCGGTGAAGACCTACGAGGGTACACACGAAATGCATACCCTGATCGTGGGAGAGGACATCACCGGAATCCCCGCGTATGTATAGAGGGCGCCGCCGTGACTAGTAAGCTCATCGGTGACGCCCTAACCTTTGATGATGTCCTGCTCGTCCCGCGCAAATCGAGCGTGGTGCCGCGGGATGTGGACGTCTCCACAAGGCTCTCCCGCAATATCACCCTGAACATTCCGCTCGTCTCCGCCGCGATGGATACCGTGACGGAGGCCGACCTCGCCGCCGCACTTGCCCGCGAAGGGGGGATCGGAATCCTCCACAAGAACATGACGATCGAAGAGCAGGCGATGCAGGTGGATCTTGTGAAGCGGTCGGAAAGCGGCATGATCCTCAACCCGGTCACCATGAACGCCCGCCAGACGGTCGGCGATGCGATCGAACTGATGGGAAAGTACCGAATCTCGGGGATTCCGATCGTCAGCGACGGCGGAAAACTGATCGGCATTGTCACCAACCGCGATCTGCGATTCGAGCCGAACCGCGATCTCCAGGTGTCGAAGGTGATGACCGACGGCGACCTGATCACCGCCCCCGTCGGAACGACGCTCGACCACGCGGAAAAAATACTCCAGAAGCACCGGATTGAAAAACTGCCCGTCGTCGACAAGGTCGGAACGCTGCGCGGCCTCATCACCGTCAAAGACATTCAGAAGAAGAGGCATCATCCGAATGCCTGCAAGGATGAGCATGGGCGGCTGCGAGTCGGGGCTGCGGTCGGGGTCACGGCGGATGTGATCGATCGCGTCTCCGCTTTGATCAAAGCGGGCGTCGACGTGCTGATCGTCGACACCGCGCACGCCCATTCGCGGGGGGTGCTTGAGACCATCAAGCGCATAAAAAAGAAGTTCCCCGAGTGCGAACTGATTGCCGGCAATGTCGGCACCGCGGAAGCGACTCGCGAGCTGATCAGGGCCGGCGTCGATGCGGTCAAGGTCGGAATCGGCCCCGGATCCATCTGCACCACCCGGATCATCGCGGGGGTCGGGATCCCACAGATCACGGCTATTGACGCGTGCTCGAAAGTCGCCTCCCGCTCAAACGTTCCGGTCATCGCGGACGGCGGCATCAAGCAGACGGGCGATATCGCGAAGGCGGTCGCTGCCGGAGCGGATTCGGTGATGATCGGCAATCTTTTTGCGGGCGTTGACGAGAGCCCGGGCGAGAAGGTTCTGTTCGAGGGGCGAAGCTACAAGCTCTATCGCGGGATGGGTTCTCTCGAAGCGATGAGGAAGGGGAGCCGCGACCGTTATTTCCAGGACGTGGAAGACGACTTGCCGAAACTCGTCCCCGAGGGCATCGAGGGAAGGGTTCCCTACAAGGGACCGCTTGCCGACACCGTCTACCAGATGGTGGGGGGCCTAAGGGCGGCAATGGGATATTGCGGCTGCCCGACGATCCGGGAGATGAAGGCTCGGACGCAGTTCGTCCGCGTATCCGAAGCAGGAATTCGGGAAAGTCATCCGCACGATATAGCGATCACGAAGGATGCCCCCAATTACTTTTCATAATCTCACGCGTACAGACCCGGGAGTGCTATGAAGCGCAGTTCTTCGCCTTCAGCCGGGCGGATCCGAAAACTTCGATCGGAGTTCAACCGCCTCGGGGTCGATGCATTCCTCGTCACGTTCCAGCCCCACCTCCGCTACCTCAGCGGGTTCTCCGGATCGAGCGGCGCGGGCCTCCTCACTCGGAATTCAGCCGTCCTTTTCACCGACGGCCGTTATACCGAACAGGCGGAACTCGAGGTAACGGGTTGGAGAGTCGTCATCTGCCGCGACGGCCTCCTGGATGAAATCAGCCGCCGCGGATTCCTCGCGCACGGAGAGAGAGTGGCATTCGACGGCAATACGCTCACGTATGCCCAATACCATACCCTTAGAAAAATATTTCCCAAGGCGTCCTTCAGGCCCAGGGCGGAAACCATCGAGAAGATCGCCGCAGTCAAAGATGAAGGCGAAATCGAGAAGATCCGGAAGGCGGTCGCCATCACCGACCGTGTCTTTGGGGAAATCCTGGAGCTCATCAAGCCCGGCGTTCGCGAGATGGACATCGCCGCGGAAATCTCCTACCGGCAGCGAAAATTAGGAGCGGAGGCGGATGCCTTCGAGACGATCGTTGCAAGCGGGGAACGCGGGGCCCTGCCGCACGGGCGGGCATCGATGAAGAAGATCGGACGGCGGGAGCTGGTGACGCTCGATTTCGGATGCGTCTACGAAGGGTATCACAGCGACATGACGCGAACGGTCTCCGTGGGGCGCCCGGTTCCGGAAGCAGCCAAAATTTACCGCACGACCCTCGACGCCCAGAGCCGCGCCATCGAGGCCGCAAAACAAGGGATGCGCAGCGCCGATCTGGATGCCGTTGCAAGGACGTGCATCAGGACGGGCGGCTACGAGAAGTATTTCCGCCACTCGCTGGGGCACGGGCTGGGGCTTCAGATTCATGAGCCGCCCCGCATATCAGTCATGAGCACCGCAACGCTCGAGTCTGGAAACGTGGTGACTATCGAGCCCGGAATCTACATCCCGGGATGGGGGGGCGTCCGGATCGAGGACGACGTGGTCATCGGCAAAGCGCACTGTGAAGTGCTCAACCGTTCGCCAAAAGAACTTATCGTTCTGTAGGGGCGATGACCGCTTCGATAGAAACCGCACACAGCCGAAGCGTACTCGTCATTGCCTATTATTTCCCGCCGATGGGGCTGAGCGGCGTCCAGAGGACGCTGAAATTCGTCAAATATTTGCCGCAGTTCGGCTGGGAGCCGACCGTCCTGACGGTGAGCCCGACCGGTTACTTTGCCGAGGACAACACGCTCCTGGACGAGGTGGATCGGCACCGCATCGCCATCGAACGGGTCGGCTCGCTCGATGCGAACAGTTTTTTCAGGAAGAAAGGCGTCGTGAAAATGCCGTCCGAGCGGTGGCGGAAATTCCTGACCTACATCAGCGACATGTTTTTCGTGCCGGACAACAAGCTGCTGTGGCGAAAACGGGCGGTGAAGGCGGCGGAAGCGCTGTTCAAAAAGAAAAAATTCGATGTTATCTTTGCGACCGCTCCGCCGTTTACGGACTTTTTGATTGGGGTCGAGCTGCAGCGCCGGTGGCACCGCCCGCTGGTACTTGATTACCGCGATCCGTGGATCGAATACCCGCTCAAGTATTATCCCACGCCGCTCCACCGGATGATGAATTCCCGGCTGGAACGGCGGGCCCTGCACGCCGCGTCGAAAATTCTCACGACAAACAGGCGTGTGAAAGAGCTTATTTTGAACCGCAACAAGTTCCTGAACTACGAAGATGTTGTCATCCTTCCGCAGGGCTATGATCCCCAGGATTTTCGCAACGGCGCCGCCCCGGGAATCCCCCGGGAAAAAATGAGGATCACTCACGCCGGGGTTTTTTACGGGGACCGGACGCCAAAATATTTTCTCACGGCGCTCCGGAAGGTGTTCAACGACCGGCCCGAGCTGGAGCAACGGATCGAGTCGTATTTTATTGGCAATTTCCATGCCGGCCACAGACAGTTGATCGCATCGATGAATCTTGGAAATTCCGTCGTCGTCACCGGGTACCTCGACCACCCGCGGTGCGTCGAGCAGCTCCTGGCGTCCGACGTTTTGTGGATGATGCTCACGAACGACCGGCAATCCCCCGGCAAGCTCTACGAATACCTGGGGGCACGCAAACCGATTCTCGCCTGCGTCCCCGACGGATTCATCCGCCAGACAATCGCCGAAGCCCGCGCCGGGGTCGCGGTCAATCCCGACGACGTGGACGGCATTGCAAAGGCAATCGTCCAATTCTACGAGCAGTACGAACAGGAGAAGCTCCCGAAGCCGAAGGAGGACATCGTGTTGAAGTACAACCGCGTCGATTTAACGAAAGAGCTCTCGGTCATCTTCGGATTCCTGGCCGAATGAAAATCCTCGTCATCGGCGGCGGCGGCCGGGAACACGCCCTCGTTTGGAAAATACGTCAGAGTCCGCTGGTCACGAAACTATACTGCGCACCGGGGAATCCCGGAATCGGCGAGATCGCGCATCGTGTGGACATTGCGGCGCTCGACATCGAGGGCCTCGCGAAGTTTGCCCGCCTGCAAAAAATCGATCTGACGGTGGTCGGGCCCGAACAACCGCTCGTTGCGGGAATTGCGGACGCTTTTGAAACGCTGGGCCTGCCCATCTTCGGCCCCACCGCGTTGGCCGCCCGGATCGAAGGAAGCAAAGTTTTCGCGAAGAAATTTATGCAGAAATTCGGCATCCCCACCGCGGAATTCCGGTGTTTTGGCTCCGACCAAAAGTTCGAGGCCGCCCGCTACATCTCCGAGATACCGGCCCCGTTGGTGATCAAGGCGGACGGGCTCGCCTCCGGCAAGGGCGTGACGGTCTGCGATACACATGAGGAGGCGCTCGAGATGCTCGATTCCATGATCGACAAACACCTCTTTGGCGCCGCCGGCTCAAATGTCGTCATCGAAGAGTGCCTCGTCGGTGAGGAGGCGTCGGTTCTCGCGATTTCCGACGGGATGGAATGCGTGCTTCTGCCGCCTGCGCAGGATCATAAGCGGGTTCTGGATAACGATCAGGGGAAGAACACCGGCGGCATGGGGGCCTTCGCGCCCGCGCCAATCGTCGATGAGGAAATGCTCGAGAGGATCCGGCGGGAGATCCTGGTCCCGGCGATTCTTGGAATGAGGGAGGAGCATCGGCCCTTCAGAGGGTGCCTGTACGCGGGCCTGATGATCACGGAAACCGGACCGAAGGTCATTGAGTTCAACTGCCGGTTCGGCGATCCCGAAACCCAGGCGATCGTTCCGTTGATCGAGGACGATCTCGTCGAGCTCATGATGGAATCGGCAGCCGGCAGAATCTCAGGCCGCGCTTTAAAAACGAAGCCGGCGGTGGCCGTCTGTGTTGTGCTCGCCTCCGGGGGATACCC
>DASQAZ010000113.1:0-66040 GCA_035635475.1 Bacteroidota bacterium
AAAAAATTTCATTCATATACCGGCATCATCGTCGCAAGACCGCTGGACCCGCCGCAATAGCGGGGCAGCGGGCTGCTTGTTTTCCTCCGCGTATTTCGCTACCTTTTGACGTTCGACTGCCCCCGCCGCACGCGGGGCACGTCGTTTTATAGACCCCGATGAAAAATATCTGCATACTAGGTTCCACCGGCTCCATTGGCCGGAACAGTCTGGAGGTCATTGCAAACTTTCCGGACGAGTTCCGCGTTGCTTACCTCAGCACCAACCAGAACATCGATCTTCTCCAGAAGCAGATTCAGAGATTCGGACCCCGCGGAGTCGCCGTACAGGACAAATCTTCGGCGGCGGCCCTCAAACGGGTCACGAATGGCTCCCTCGACGTTTATGCCGGAGAACAGGGCCTCGAGGAGTTGATCGATCGGGACGATATCGACATCGTCATCAGCTCGCTGGTGGGATTCGCCGGTCTCAAGCCGACTCTCCAGGCGATAAGGCGCGGAAAGACGATTGCGCTGGCAAACAAGGAGACCCTCGTGGTCGCGGGCGAGATCATCACGCGGATGATCAAAGAGCATCATGCAACGTTGATACCAGTCGACAGCGAGCACAGCGCGATCCTTCAGTGTCTCCGCGGCGAGGATCCGGCGAGCATCGCGAAGCTGATCCTCACCGCCTCGGGAGGTCCTTTTCTCGGCCTCCAGAAGTCGGAGTTCTCCCGTGTGACGGTCGAGGCGGCGCTGCGGCATCCGAAATGGAGCATGGGGAACAAGATTTCGATCGATTCGGCCACGCTGATGAATAAGGGGCTGGAGGTCATCGAAGCCCACTGGCTGTTTCACCTGCCCCCCGACAAGATCGAGGTGCTGATTCATCCACAATCGATCATTCATTCGATGGTGGAATTTGTCGACGGATCCGTAAAGGCGCAGCTCGGGATGCCCGATATGAAGATTCCGATTCAATACGCGCTGACATATCCGGCACGCGCCGCGTCGGTCTATGGGCGTGTAAATTTCAGCGATTTGAAGGAAATGACATTTTTGAAACCAGACTTCACAAAGTTTGAGTGCCTCGGCCTCGCTTACGAGGCGATCAAGAGGGGCGGTACCGCGCCCGCCGTTCTGAATGCCGCGAACGAAATAGCCGTGGATCTTTTTCTGCAGGAGAGGATCGGATTCGACTGCATCCCGGGCCTGATCCGGGAATCGCTGCAGCATGTGCGGATCACGGATACCCCTTCGCTGGACGACATCTTTGATGCTGACCGATCGGCCCGCGAATTTGCGCTTGGACTGGGCAGAAGGGTGTAGGGGGACTCCATGCAAGTGCTGAACATGATCATGTACACGGCCATCACGCTCGGCGTGCTGATCTTCATTCATGAACTCGGTCATTTTCTCGCCGCCAAGCTGACCGGCATGAGGGTCGACCGATTCTCCATCGGATTCCCTCCCCGCGCATTCGGCATTAAAATCGGAGAAACGGATTACTGCATCTCCTGGATCCCCATCGGCGGCTACGTGAAGATCGCCGGCATGATTGACGAAAGCTTCGACACGGATTTCCTGCGGCATCCCCCACAACCGTGGGAATTCCGCGCCAAACCGCTCGGCGCGAAGATGCTTGTCATTTGCGCAGGGGTGGTCATGAACGTGTTCCTGGCCATTGCCATCTTCTGGGGGATCAGTTATGTCAATGGAAAGGTCACCAAGGAAACGACCGAGATCGGATATGTTGCCGAGGGGAGCCCAGCGTCACAATCAGGTTTCCTGCCCGGCGATAAGATTTTTTCCATCAACGGCAAGCCGGTAACGAACTGGGAGGAGGTCGAGAACCTCCTCTATATTGAAAATCTCGGCAACGACATCCGTTTCGACATTGAGCGGAACGGCCATCGCCAGTCGCTCGTCGCCCCAAGAAGGAGTCCGAGCGAATCGTCCGAAAAGCCTTTCGGAATGGTAGAGGCGCATCTGGGCGCGGAGGTTAAGGCGGTCGAGCCCTCGCTCCCAGCCCAAAAACTGGGCCTGAGACCGGGCGACATTCTCGTTACCCTCGACTCCCTGCCGGTGGGCTACCCGCAGGTATCGAGCATGATCCGCGAGCGCGCCGGCCGGACAGTCACTATAAGATGGAGACGCGGCGGAGAGGTTCTCTCGGGAACAACGACCATCCCTACCGAGGGCCGGATCGGGATCGTCATCGAGCCGGTCTATGAAGGCCCGACGAAGCGCATACACTACTCTTTTTTTGGGGCCTTGCCCGAGGGGATTGCCAAGACCGGGCAGTCTGTCTACCTCTTCTACCTCACAATAAGCAAGATCATAGCCGGGAAAGCGTCCATACGGGACTCGTTCGGGGGCCCCATTGCGATCGCCCAGCTTGCCACACGCAGCGCCGAATATGGAGTCGTCCAATTTCTTGAATTCATGGCAGTCCTCAGCATGAGCCTGGCGATCTTGAACATCCTTCCGATTCCTGCCCTGGACGGAGGACACCTGGCAATGATGCTGTACGAGAAGGCGTTCAACAGAGAAATTCCCCACCGGGTCAAACTTGTGATCCAGCAGGCGGGCTTCATTCTCCTGCTCCTCTTCATGGCATTCGTCATTTACAACGATCTCTCCCGATTCTGATCACGTCGCGTGATCGAAAACACACCCCCCGTTGAATTTGGCGGTAAATTGCAGGTATATTATAGAGTAGATTGCTATAATTGACTGTATTCGGTATACTTTGCATCGGCAAAGGGAATGGAGTTCGAATTTATGATCAGTTTTCGTCGTGATATCCCGGCTTCATTGATTGGCATGGCCCTGATCTTGTTCCCGGCCAAAGCGTCGGGCCAGCCGTGCTCACTATCCATGCAGGTAAGCCATACGGCTGCAGAACAGCTATCGCTCGCCGACCTTGATTTTCCCAATTTTCACTCGACAAACCTGCTGTTCACGGTTACCTTTACCAATAGAGGAGTAGTCGCTGCAAACGCATCGCTTCATCTGATCATGGACATAACGCTCGCCCAGGGATCGATCAATTTTCCCGGCGCCCTCGATCTTACGACGAAGGCGTTTCCAGTTCCTCCGGGAGGCAGGACGATCACGAATTTGAACCTCGGTCCCGGCGGCGATATTCAGACGCAGACGTACAGCTTCAGCCGGGAAGCGAAAACCAAGATAGAGGACATCGCCCTTTTGACCGGCCACATGCCCGCCGGCTCGTACAATTTTCATATCGAACTGAAGGAACTGGGTTGCGCGACGACAGTCAACGATCAAATCGAGCTTCTCCTGCAAAATCCTACACGGGTCGAGCTCAGGTCGCCTCGCGACGGTGAGACGACGAACACGTTCCCGCTCTTTGAATTCTTCCAGGACGGTTACAGAGCGGTGCTGACGGTCGCAGAGAAAAGCCCGGAACAAACGAGGGAAGATGCAATTTCGCGCAAGCCGCCCATGCTGGAGGTCGATCTCTCCGGCCGGAACTCGTTCCTGTACTCCGGAGGCAGGCCCCTGGAAGACGGGAAGACGTACGTCTGGACCGTCGTCAGCAAGGTCCGCACGGCGGGTGGATTAGACATCGATGTTGCGAGCCCGATCGGGTTGTTTAGCGTTTCGGGATCGCTGCAGGGATCGGGCTCGTTGGGGGCGGTTGACGATGCGCTGCTCACTCAGCTTGAGGAGATTCTCGGCAGCAAGCATCACGCTGTCTTCCAACAGATCCGGTCGGGAGGATACCGTCTCACCTCGAATATGTCGTTGAATGACTCGAAGCTGAGCGCGAGCCAGCTCCTGGATCTGCTGATCCAGTTGAGGGATCTGAGCGATTCAATCGAGTTGAGCTTTGAATGACGGAGGATGTGAAGATGATCAGGACAAAAACCCGAACTCGGTACATATTGAAAATCGCAGGCGTGTCGACGGCTCTGTTGCTCGCCGCCGCTGCTGCCGGCTTTACTCCAGGCAGGGGCCCTCTCGCGATGATCCTGAAGGTCATCCCGGAGGTCACAAAGCAATCCCATTCGGCAACCGATTGGGCGATAGCGTCCAAAGGCGACCCGCTCACGACCGGCGACAAGGTTCGAACGGACAAGAATTCGCTGGCCCTTATCAAATTCATGGACCGGAGCATCGTCCGGCTGAGAGAGCAATCGGTGCTGACCGTCGACACGTCAACGGTTGAGGGCAAATTCACAAAATTCATAAAACTGTGGAAGGGCGGCTTCGGTTTTGAATTCCGAAAACAGAAGGATGAACAGTTCCGCCTGACTTCCCCGACGGCCGTCGCGTCAATCCGCGGAACGCGAGGGATGTTAAGCGGGGGTGATGGATCCGATACGCTGATTGTCACCGAGGGAACGGTCAGGTTCGGAAACAACGTCTCGAACAGGGAAGTCGACGTCGCCGCCGGAAACATCGGGATCTCGAGTCAGGACGGCACGATCTCTTCGCGGCGTGCTACGACAAAAGAGCTCGCCGAAGCAGACCGGCTGGCTACGGGCGGGACGCTGAACGAACTCAAGCTGGAGCTTCGTGATAAGCAGGGCAACAAGAAAGAGCTGAAGCTCAAGTACAAGCAGTAACAAGGGTGTCCGCTCCCCTGCGAATTTAAGAGCATTCAATCGTGACGAGGGTCCACGAGTGATTCGTTCTCGACGTTTTTGCATCAACGTTATACTCATTTCAGCCGCACTCCTTGGACGGGCCGCAATCGTTCACGGCCAGGTCTCCGGAAGGGTCAGCAAGATCGACATCGGGACCTTCACACCGGGCAACCCCCTCACCATCCAGGTCGAATTCTCCAACACGGCCGATCTCGACAGGGTAGAGATCGCCTTCCGCCAGTTCGGGCAGCACGACTATAAGCGGGCAGAGATGGCTCTCGAGGGTCACACCGCGACCGCCTCAATCCCGGCGACAGAGCTCGTTCCGCCGTTCATCGAATATTATATCATCCTCTATCTTCGGAACGCCCCCACAGCCGAAACTTACCCTCTCGAAAATGCCCAGGAACATCCCTTGCGGGTGGATCTCCAGGGAACAGAATCGGGCGAGAACGCCCAGATTACTATTTTAAGCCCCGAGCCGAACGAGCGTCTCCGGAGGGAAGACGTCCTGATCTCGTTCGTCGTTTCCCCGGCCGATTCAACGCTCGACCCGAAGGCGACGAGAGTGTACCTTGACGGGCTGGATGTCTCGGGGAAAACCATCGTCACGGACCTGCTGTATGTGCTCAGGCCGGAGAATCTGTCTATTCCGCTCGGGGCCGGGAATCATGTCGCACGCGTGGAGCTCGTCGACAGGCAGGGGAAAACCGTTACCGACCGGGTCTGGAACTTCGGCGTTTTAGAAGCGGGGAATTATGTCGAGGCCCCCTCACCCTGGCAGTACCATTACGGCGCCGTGCTTGAAACCCGGAATGAAAATATTGCCGGCGACGTCACGCCGTACAACCGCGCGACGCTGAATGCGAACGGCACATACCAGGAATTTCGCTTCGACGGGAAGCTCTATGCCACGAACGAAGAATCCGACCGGCGCCAGCCCCAGAATCGATTCTACCTCGGCGCCCAATCACCCTGGGCCCGGATCGGATACGGCGACAGCTACCCGTCGACGTTTCCCGAGTTGATCATGAGCGGAAAGCGCGTGCGCGGTCTCAATGGAAGTCTCATGCTCGGCGCATTCAACCTGGATGTGGCGCACGGCGATATTCTGCGGCGGATCGAGAGCGACACGGTTAAGACATTTCCCGGCGACAGTCTTACCGCAGAGCAGGGAAGGGATTCGACCGGGCACTACGTGCTGTACGATCCCGGCACAGATCGTTGGGCGCAATTGAGAAGCGGAACGTTCAACCGCGAAATCACGATCGTCCATCCGAGCTTCGGCAGGGAGAACGCGCACATCGGCTTCACGTACCTGAAGTCGGCCGACGACGTGAACTCGATCCGGTACGGAACGAGGCCGGAAGAGAACCTGGTCATCGGGAGCGATTTGACGCTCGCATTCGACCGGCACAACGTCGAAATCAACGGCCAGGCGGCGATCAGCGCGACGAACCGCGACATCAGTCATGGGACATTCACCGATGCGGATATCGATTCGACATTTAAACCCCCCACGTACAGCGACGACGACCGGACCAACTTTCGACAGATAAGGGATCTTGTCTCCCGATTCATCACCGTCAACTCAAATCTCGTGCCGCTGTCGCTGAAAAAGCTTCAAACGCTCGCCTACGAAGGAGGATTGAATCTGAACTACTTCGATAACTCCATCCGGTTCAGTTATATCCGTCACGGAGAGAGTTTCGAATCGTTCGGTCAGCCGTTTCTCCGCACGGATGTTGTGGGTTATAACATTTCCGACCGCGTGCGGCTGATGGAGAACAGAGTTTTTCTCTCGGGGGGATTCGAACGGCTCCAGGACAATACCGCGAACACAAAGGCCGCGACGACGACGGGCACGACCGCCAATATCGGAGTGTCCTGTTTTCCACGGACCGACTTTCCCAATGTCACGGTGGCCTACCTTTTTGCCTCAAACGTGAACGACCGGAACCTCTCGGACACGCTCTATGCCGTCGATGATCAGACGAACCGCGTTCTCATTCAACTCGGGAAGGAATTCACGTTCGGTGCGCGCCACAGCGCCAACCTGGGCATCGGCACATCGGTGAGGAATGACAATACGGTGAAACATCTCGATACGCGCAATACCACCGTCTCCCTCAGCACGAGCTCGACGTTCGAGATTCCACTCCAGACTTCGCTGAGCATCACGGTCAATTCGAGCAAGTTTGTCACAGGGCTTGGGTCGTCGGGCGGAGAGATGACGCTCGGCTATACGACGCTCTACGGCAGCGCGCAGTACCGCCTCGCCGGTGACCGGCTCCAATTGACCGGATCGTTGAGCCCCACGTTCGGGGACATCGAACGGGTGCTCGTGAACGCCGGCGCCCAATACCGTATCATGCCGAATCTGAGCGCACAGGGGCAGATGTTTCTATTCTTCAATACGAAGCTGTTCGGAAGCTCCAATCCCACGAACGACGCAGTCTGGAGCCTGATTCTCCGCCTCGAGGTTTGATCCATGCCGTCTCCGATCTCGAAATCTACGCGCACGATTCTCGACTATCTCGGCTTCAGCATTGCTGTCAGCGTGTTCGTCTTGTTTTTGACCCAGAATGTTCTCTTCCAGCGCGCCGAATCCTCCCTCGTCGATCAGCGTTTCCAGGCCCGGGGCCCGAGATCAGAAACCGCCGATTCGTCGGATATCGTCATCGTGGAGATCTCCCAGGCGTCGTTCAATTCGCTGCCGGAAAAGTGGCCCTGGCCGCGCTCGTACTATACTCACCTGATTCGAAATTTGGAGCGCGCAGGCGCAAAAACGATCGGCCTCGACGTCATCTTCAGCACGCCGGATGTCCGTGACCCGGCGGCTGACGCCGAGTTCAAGCAGACGGTGCGCGATAACCCCAACGTCGTCCTGGCGGGGAAAATTGAAACTGAGAACCGGGGCTACACAATCCGCTCCCTCGGCGAAAACTACGGCAACATCTTTGTGGATTCAACCGTCCGGTTCGGCGTCGTCAATATCCGAACCGATGCCGACGGAGTACTGCGGAGATACATGCCTTTTACGACCGACCCCGCCGGCCGGATTCCGACGTTCTCGTTCGCGGTGCTGAATTCCTTTTTCGAGAAACCAGGTTCGCTCACGGCGCTCTACGGCGACGGATTCTTTCACTTCGCGGGTCGAACGATCCCCTGCTACGACGAAACATCCTTCCTGATTAACTACTGCGGTCCGTCGGGGACATTCCGGCGCATCCGGTTCGAAGATGTCATCGACGACAAGGATTTTCTGACCGTGGATGAAAAGAAGTATGGCCTGGAGACCAATACGTTCGACGATTCCGATTACGGATATCTGAACGACGGCACATTCAATGGTAAGATCGTCCTTGTCGGATCTACGGTGCCGGAGGATAAGGACCTGTTTCCGGTGGCGATCGGGCAGGGCAGGCAGGAGGGGGACAATCAGATGTACGGGGCGGAAATCCATGCGAACGTCATCCAGAACATATTTCACGGAGACTTTATCATCCGCGAGTGGATCTGGATGAATGCCGCCATCGTCTTCGGCCTGAGCCTGTTCACGTTTGTCTATACTGCCGGCCTTAAGTCGATCAAGACAAAATTCAGCTCGCTCATCGAAATTCTCGGTTTCGTCATCGTTTTATCAGAATGCTTCATCATCTGGACCCTTTCGATGCAGTTGTTCGTCCGACACAATTTTCTCGTCGAGGAGATGAGCCCCTTCCTGGCGGTCGGATTCAGCTACGTGGCAAGCACCGTTTATCATTACCTCAACGAGCGAAAACAGAAGGTTCTGATCAGGGGGCTGTTCAGCCGGTACGTCAGCCCGACCGTCGTGGACGAGATTGTGAACAACCCGCAAAAGCTCCGGCTCGGAGGGGAGCGGAAAGAACTGACGGTTTTCTTCAGCGATATCGAAAGCTTCACGAGAATCTCGGAGAAGTTGGAGCCGGAGAATCTTGTCGCCATTCTGAATGAATACCTGAGCATGATGACCGAAGTCATCTTCGAGAACCAGGGGACCCTGAACAAGTATGAAGGCGACGCAATCGTCGCCTTCTGGGGGGCGCCCATCCCGCAGCTCGACCATGCTCTTCGTGCATGCCGCACGGCGGTCGCGATGCAGGAGAAGCTTGCTGCGGTGCGTCCGCGGTGGGAGGCGGAGGGAAAACCTTCCCTCAGAGTGCGCATCGGGATCAGCACCGGTGAGATGATTGTCGGGAACATGGGCGGGGTCGGGCACTACGATTACACCGTCATCGGAGACAGCGTCAACATCGGCGCGAGGCTTGAAGGGGCCAACAAGCAATACCGTTCGAAGATCATCGTCAGCGACAGTACCTACGCGCAAGTCGCGGGATATGTTATCGCGCGCGAACTCGACGTCCTGATCGTCGCGGGAAGGACGGAACCGATCCGCGTGTACGAGCTGATAGGGCTGGCGAATGGGGCCGTGGCCAGAGACCGGGTGGACCTCGTTGACTGTTTCACGAAGGGCTTGGAACTCTACCGGAGGCGCCGGTGGCTGCCCGCCATCGAGCAGTTTGAAACGACGCTGCGCCATTTCCCCCATGATTACCCGTCTCAGCTCTACATCGAGCGGTCGAAGGCTTATCTCGTATCGCCGCCCCCGGATGACTGGGACGGGGCGTTCGCTCTGAGGGAGAAATAGCCCCGGAGGGGGATTAAAAGGAAAGTGAAGAGAGCAGCGTCTGCTGCGCGGTGAACATTCTGGTGATCTCGCCTGCCGATCCCGGACTCTTCACCGGCACTGCATCGCACTCGTAGTACCTTCCCCGGGCTGTAAAGACGACGATGCGCATGAACCTCCCCCCGGTTGAGACTTCATAGCTGCAAAACCTGGTTCCCTTCATCTCAAACGATTTGGGTGATGCCGAGACTTCAGCGCCTTCCGAACGGTGAAGGCCCGCGCTGATGTGAGCCAGCAGCTCGAGCCCCTCCTTCTCGACACGGGATGTGGAGAGGCGGTCGAGCGTCAGCTCCTTAATCCCGATTGAGGCGGAAAGGTCATCTTTGACCAGCCAGGCCACCACGGCGGGGATCAGCGTGTCCTCCGTCGAGGAAAACCAGCCCCTGGGAATTCTTCCTCTGAAGACACCGTCGCGTGAGCGGAACATTTGTTCCGTGAGGGGGTAATCGATCCCATAGGGAAGCGATGCGGCGCAGGATATGCATAACAGCGCGGCGAGAAGCGAAACAACGTATTGCTTCACCGGCTCTCTGTGGTTCGGCGGAACTGTTCCGCCTCCAGCGTGAAGGTGAGCGAAATGCGGTGAGTGTCTCCGAGGTCCTGGCTTCGATCAAACCTGGCAAATGAATAATCGATGTCCAGCTTCGGGAGGTGGATGCCGGTTCCGATGTTCAACGACTTGATGTCGCTGTATCCGATGCGCAACGCTGCGAGGTTCTTGTACTCGAATTCCACTCCGCTGTGAAAATCCATGCTCACCCGTCCGATATGGGCGTTTGAGGCGGACTTCCGCCCTTCGAACCGGAAGTCGATGTCAATCGCGGGAGCGACCTGGCCGCCGAACAGGTCGAACAGGTACGCGGTGCCCGCCTTGAGTGTGGGGGAGATGAGCTCATTCCTTCCGGTGTTCCATGCCACGAGGGTTGTGGTGATGTCCTGCGCATTGGCGCCGATTAATAGCCGGTCTGTGGGAGCGTACTGCATCCCGAGGTCGAATCCCACACCGGTGGCCGAGGCGGTCCCGAGCTCACGCCGTATAAAT
The DNA here is from genome assembly GCA_035635475.1 of Bacteroidota bacterium. Taxonomy (GTDB): domain Bacteria; phylum Bacteroidota; class Ignavibacteria; order UBA10030; family SZUA-254; genus VBOC01. The sequence goes on from DASQAZ010000113.1 coordinate 10,354, forward strand.
TTGACGTTCGCGCCGTATGAAAACTGATCGCCCGCCTTTTTTGCATACGAGAAATAGAACGCCCAGTCAGCGGCATTGAAATACGTAATCCTCGAGGGATCGATTCCGGCGAGCTTTTGGAGCTGGTCGGGGGGGACCGGATTGCCGTTCGCGTCGACACCGGCATTCTGAGTATTGGGAATGTCATCCACGCCGAGGCGAATCAAACTGATTCCGAAACTTGTGCTCACCCCTGCCGGGAGCGCAAAGGCCGCATAGTCGTAGTTGACCAGCCCGCCGAACCGTTCATCGTGCATCAGCGTAACCTGTGGGTACATCATCCTCGATAATCCGGCCGGATTCCAGTACCCTGCGGTGACGTCGTTTGCGAGCGCCGAATACGCGCCGCCGAGGCCGAGCGCGCGCCCACCCACGCCGATCGCTATAAATTCACCTGCGTACTTTGCTACTGCGGCTCCCGCCCTGGCTGGAACCGGGGATCCGGCGAACAAGAATACAAGGGAGGGGACGGCAATCCATTTTATAAGAGAGACACCGATGCCGCAAACATCGCGCAGGGTCCGGCCGGCGGACGGTTCATTTGCCTTCCCGCTCACTCAACCTCCTTCGCACCAAATTCACGAATAAGAGCCTGGATCACCGGATGGCGCCGGACGGCCGGATCGTGGCTCTCTTTCGGCGGGGGTTCGGACCGGGCGACGGATGAGGCAGTGCGGGCGGTCGCAAGGATCGTATCCAACCGGACCCTCGCACCGTAGATATTCTGCGCCAGCTCGGAAATGAATTCGCGGTTCCGCCTTAGCTGGTCGAGATGAAAATCATCGGGGCAAGAGATCCTGAGACTTCCCGTGCCGACGCCGACGAGGGCCGTTTCCCGGAGCATGGTACCGACCGCGATTCTTTTTTTACACGCTTCGTCGATCAGCATGGGCCATTTTGCCTGCGCCTCGTCGATAGAGATGCCGTCCGCGCGCGGGCTTTCGTTGGCGATGACCGCCGGCCCGGCCGCGGGCATCGCAGCGGAGAGTTCTGAAAAGTTTCGAATGGGGCGGGGCGAGCCGGCGGCAGGCTGCACCATTTGTTCGGGCCGCAATACCGGCTGCGAAGCTTTAACGCTGCCCCGGACGACCGGCTTTTGAGCGCCGGTTTCGGCGAACGGAATCGCCCGCCGCACGTTATCCTCCCCGGGCACCTTTTTTTTTAGCTCATCGAGCTGCTGGAGCAAGGCATCGATCTGAATGCTGCGGTCGAGCCGGATCATCTGCAACAGCCCGATTTCCAATTTCAGGCGTCCGCCGGCCGAGGAGTGGTCCCATCGGATTGCGGCGTCGGTCTCGGCGGCAATTTTTAAAAGGCGAATCAAATCGGACGCAGTGAACGCCTTCGGCGCCTCGAGGTAGCGTTTCTTGTAGACCTCGGAGGTTTCGATCAGTTCCGCCGATTCAGTCGTGCAAACGACAAGCATGCTTCGCAGGTGCTCCATGAGCCCGCCGAGAAATTCGCGCAGATCGTATCCCCGCGATGTGATTTCCCGTATTAGCGAAAGCCCCTCGCCCGCATTCTTATTTGCGATGATGTCCGTCGTGCGGAAAAAGATTTCCTCATCGACGACGTTCAGCATGCGCGCCATCTCCTGTGTGTCGATGTTCTTGCCGCAGAATGAAACGATCTGATCGAAGATGCTCTGTGCATCGCGCAGCGAACCGTCGCTCCGCTTCGCGATCACAAACAACGCATCATCCCCGATCGTGATCTGCTCTTCCGAGGCGATGAAACGCAGCCGGCCTATAATTTCCTCAATCGATATGCGGCGAAAATCAAATCTCTGACAGCGGGAAAGGATCGTCGAAGGAACTTTATGGATTTCGGTGGTTGCGAAGATGAAGACGATGGAGGGGGGCGGTTCTTCGAGCGTCTTGAGCAGGGCGTTGAAGGCCTCCTTCGTGAGCATGTGGACTTCATCGATGATATACACTTTATAGCGGCCCTTGGCGGGGGCGTAGCGGACCGCCTCGCGCAAGTTGCGGATTTCGTCCACCCCGCGGTTCGAGGCCCCGTCGATCTCGAAAACATTGAGGCTGCGCCCTTCGGTAATCTCCCGGCAGAGTTCGCATTCGTTGTCGGGGTTTACGTCGACCGGATGCAGGCAGTTGATCGCCTTGGCGAGGATTCTCGCCGTCGTCGTCTTGCCGACACCGCGCGGGCCGCTGAAAATGTACGCGTGCGACAACCGGTTCGTCGCAATTGCGTTGCGCAGGGTTGTCGCGACGTGCCCCTGGCCGACGATATCCTCGAAAAGCATCGGCCGCCATTTCCTCGCTGTTACGATGTAGGTCATTGTGGAAGTCTCACGGGCGCGCTAATCCTCCGAGCGCTGCAAGTGCCGGTGAAAGAATTCTTCGATCCGGGAATATTCGTCGTACCAGCTCTCCGGCTCGTTGAAGGAATGCGACTCCTCAGGGTAGACCATCGTTTCGAACGCCTTGCCCGATTTCTGAAGCTTCGCGATGAGTTGGGCCGCATCCTGAAAAAAAACATTATCGTCCGCCATTCCATGGAGAATCAAAAGGGGTTTTTTCAACCGGTCGGCAAACGTGAGCGGGGAACTGATGCGGTACGCCTCCGGTTGGTCCTCGGGCTTGCCGAGGCGCGCCTCCGTGTACGATGAATTGTGGCGATAGTAGTTTTCCCAGCTTGTCACCGCCCGGAGCGCGACGCCGCACGCGTATTTGTCTGAGAGAAAGAGTCCCATCAACGTCATAAATCCGCCGTAGCTTCCTCCGTACATCCCCACGCGCGTTGAGTCAATATACCCCAAACTCCTTAGATATTCAAGGCCATCGAGCTCGTCATCAAGGTCTTTTCCCCCCAGATGCAGATAAACGTCGGTCCGGTAGTCGCGCCCATACCCTGCGCTTCCCCGGTACTCAACCTCGAAGACGACATAGCCGAGCTGGGTCAGACGGTGGTGGAACATGTATTCGCGGTAGTAATAACTCCAGCCCCGAAAGACATTCTGGAGGTAGCCCGCCCCGTGAACGAAAACCACAACGGGATATTTCCTTGCCGGAGCAAAATCACGCGGCTTGTAAATCATGGCAGGCACCTTCGTCCCGTCCCTGCTCCGGAAGCTGACAATCTCGGGAATGACCCAATCGACTGACTTGAATTCCTCGGGCATCGAGTGAGTGAGCCGGATTTCGCCCGAATTCCCATTGGATGCGGAACCGTCACTCGAAACGCCGGCGGCCCTTGCGTCACCCCGGGTGGGCACCGAGACAAGATCCGCCGGCTTCGCAAAGTCGGAATACCGCGCGACAATGAGCGATCCATCCTTCGACATGACCGGCGAATCGTACGTTCCCTCCAGGCGCGAGAGAGGCCTGATCTTTCTTGAAGCGAGATCGAGCGAGAAGAGCCGCCACTGGTGGTGATCGTCCTTGTTCGCAAGGAAGTAGATTTCTTCCCCCAACGGGTCGAAGTCAAACCAATGGACCTCCCATGCGCCGCTCGTCAACTGGCGAAGGTTTTTTCCGTCCGGCGACATCATATAAAGCTGGTTCCAGCCGTCCCGTTCGCTCGTTGTCACAATCCGGCTTCCGTCGGGCGCCCACCGTGTCGTTGACAGGCCCCCTTCAACCCATGCCCGATCGGATTCATTGAAAACGAGCCTCGCCTTGCCGCTGTCGGTATCGGCAACGAACAGCTCGCGTTTCTTTCGATCGGAACTGAATCGCTCAATGCAGAGCTTCGTTCCGTTGGGCGAGAGTGACACATCCCCCAGGTAGAAGCGGTCGTCGCCGGGAAGTTTGACCCAAACCGTGGCCCCGGTATCGGACGGTGCGATTCCAAACTTTGTCCTGCCGATGCCCCCCTTGAATGCGTTGGTCGAGACGTCCTTGCCGGTGTAGCGGGGCACGATAAATTCCTGCAGGCCTTCGCGATTCGATTCCGTGAAAATCACCTTCTTGTTATCCGGCGTGATGTCAATACAAGCAAGCGAGACATCTTTCCCCCCGGGCCTGGCAATCTCCGTGAACCCCGGCCCGGCGATGTTGACCATGCCGAGCCGGCCGTCGGAGGAGAAGATCAGATACTTTCCGTCGGGCGACCACCGCAGCGAGTTTTCCCAGACATCGGTGCGCGTGATACGCTCGTAGGTCCGGAAGCTTGTATCGGTGAGAAAGACGTCGCCCTTTCGTGTACAGGCGACGGTCTTTCCGTCCGGCGACCACTCGACCTCGCCTAGGAGCGTATCGGAAATCATTCTCATGCCTGACCCGTCCGAACCCACGAGCCACGAGCGGTATTTATTCTGGGAGCTGCTGTCCCACCGGAATAATATGCGCCGCCCGTCGGGCGAGATTCTCTGGTCAGTCGGCCTGGTACCGGAAATGTACGGCTTGAAAAAAATCCGTTTCAGCGGCAGAACCGTCCGGGCACTTTCGCCCGCGGACAGTATAACGGCAGGACCGAAGAGGCAGCAGGCAATCGCGCTGACGCGAAGGAGCCGGATCATCAAGCTGGACTCACCATTGAGGGCGGATCAAGACAGAAGTCAGGGACGCACACTGGTTGTGGTAAGAGAATATACCAAGAAGGATGAAGGGAATCAAGGAAGGGTAGTGTCTCAGTTTGAAAATTAATAATCGGGAAAATGCTTGACCGGATAAGGAAGGTTTGCTATATTCCGAGCACACATTCAGGAGAGAACCCTTATGCCGACCAAAATCACCGGGACGCCAGTTTATACAGGACACGGTTTCAAAATCTACGTCGGGATTCCCTCAAAGCCCAAAAAAAGGGGAAAGTCAAGAATCTGGATTTCAATTAGGCAGGATGATCCCAAGGAATGGCGCATCTATGAATCGCTGAGCTATGCGCAGGGTGCCGACGTTCAATTCGTGAAGGATTAAGTCTCAGCAATGAAAAAACCGAAACGACCCCGCGACACTAATCAGCTTGCGAAATTCATCGTAGACCTCTCAACCGGAGAGGCAGTCGAACCCTCACCTCCAGAATCCACGAAAAACCCTGCCGCCGTCGCATTAGGTAGATTGGGAGGCTTAAAGGGAGGGATAGCAAGAGCCAAAAAACTTAGCGCGAAACGTAGAAGTGAAATTGCTAAACGAGCTGCAAAAAAACGGTGGGGTTAGGTTGTTTTATCTGTTATGCGTATCGAGAATTTCTATGAAGTGAATTTCATTCGCTGGAATATCTGGGTTTAGATCATCTCGTAATCTAAAGATTATCCTATCTTTTCCCCTGCCTCCCCCTCCTGTGCCTGGTATATCGGCACTTCTGCTTCCAGAATATTCATGCTTTAACCGTTTTGCGTGAAGGGCTTGTGGATTCTCACAAAGTCTATCGCATAGCTCCAGAATCTTGTCCTTCTGATCACAAAAATCGCCGTCTAATTGTTCATCAAAAAACTCTGTGTGGACTGGAACTAACGGCATCGATGCACGTTTCAGGAACGTGCATATACGAGGCGACTTTTGGATGCCTTTTCGAAATCGGCGCGATTTGAAGGACTCAGAGCAATCGCCAACGTATCCATCCAATCGTCCGGGATTGAGATAGTAAGTTCTGATTCAGGTTGATCAAGCACCTTAGTAAAGTGGCGGTGTATGGGGGTTTCTCTAACAGTTAATTCTCTATTAGGTGCTTCTATGGTCGGGAATTTCATGTCATAGACAAGGCTCGTTAATCGGGAAGCTCGGAGGTTTGCAAATTCTCTCACCACATTGATCAAACACTCGGAAAGAAACCGATTTTCAGGAATTCCTTGCATCACTTCTTCGATGAAACTCTTCACCAAATCCTGAGCACGTTTATTCGTGTTAGAAAGGAAATGCTTATCTCTTTTCATCAATCCAATCTTATGAAAATCATCGACAGCCGTGTAAATACCCGTGGACATTGGGCCTTTTTGATGTCGATAAAACTCAAGTGAGAATGCCTTTTTCCGCGCAAGAAATAAAGGCATAGCCACAAGAAACGATAATTTTTGGACTTTCAACATCGACTCTAAAGTGGATCCTTGAGAAGTCAAAGAAAACAGTGACAATAGAAGCATCTTGTCTATGGTCACTTCTTCGGGGGTTCTATTTATCTCGTCACGCATCTTTCGGAATTAATCCTTGACTTTTGCCCAAAAGTTTGTATTATAAAAAAGGTGATCGAACCCATATTCGATCACCTTTAAAAGTTGCCGCCATAGCTCAAATGGTTAGAGCTAATGCCTGGTAAGCACATGATGGAGGGTTCGATTCCCCCTGGCGGCACTGTTTTTAGTATAATCTATTGTGTATACAAATGTCAATAAAAACTTGTCCACACCTTAAATACTTGATAATCATAGGGTTATGACAAAACTCATGGGCCAAACTTTGAGCACCAAAGAAACTCTGGAAAGCCTAAGAAGCCAAATATTGCAAAAATGGCTTCCAATAGAGGTAATTGAGGAATTCGAGGCGATTCAGGGAGCGATCGATCGGCTAAGGGCCGCAAACAATTCGCACTCGAAAAAACAGCCAGAGAAAATCGCCAGTGTTCCCGCCGTACCCTCTACTCATAGCAAAGTGGTCGAAATTGCCCTGGAATTGATTGATAAGAGGGAAGGTCATTCGGTGAGAAATGCGGAAATCATTGAATATGCTGAACAGAAGGGAATCGACATTGGCAAGGGGGAAGACCGGGATAGCACGGTTGGACGAATTTTGCATGATGAATGGGAGAAGAAACATGGCAAATTGCGCAAAGTAAACCGTGGTTTGTGGAATAAACGGGAAAAACCTCTCGCAAATCGCTCAGTATTTATCAAAGAACCCGCCTAAGTCATCAAAAACAGCGTTTCCAAGTAGTAAGAGCCAGCCAATAGCTTCTTCGGCTGGTGGTATAAATCACGGAATTCATTGTATCTTTCTTAAATTGAACTTTATGCTTGACTTCTCAAGCAAAAAGAGTTATATTGATGGTAGAACAAATGAGGCTTCTGCCATGAACAGACTTCCACTTGAAAAGCGCACTCAGATCGTTCACCTTCTCTGTGAGGGTAATAGTCTCCGTGCGACCTCGCGAATCGCAGATGTGTCGATCAACACGGTCACAAAACTTTTGGTGGAGGTGGGCGCGGCGTGTCAGAAGTATCACGACGAGAACGTTCGTGGCCTGAAATCAAAGCGCGTAGAGTGCGATGAAATATGGTCTTTCTGCTATGCGAAACAAAAGAACGTTCCTGATGGGATGCGGGGACAATTCGGCGTAGGTGACGTATGGACATGGGTCGGCCTGGATTCAGACTCAAAGTTAATAATCGCTTGGTTGGTCGGGAATCGGGATGCGGAATATGCCAACGTATTCATGCAGGACGTTGCAGATCGTCTTACTAACCGCGTCCAGTTGACTACAGACGCGCTGAAAGCGTATCTTGAGGCAGTAGAGGGGGCTTTCGGTGCGGATGTGGACTACGCGCAATTAGTGAAGATGTACGGCGAGGCTCCGGGCGGAGAAAAACGATACAGCCCCGCAATCTGCACTGGGATTAAGAAAGAACTCATCATAGGTAATCCGAAACACAAGCTTACATCCACAAGCTACGTCGAGAGACAGAATCTCACAATGCGGATGAATATGCGGCGGTTTACACGACTAACAAACGCCTTCTCCAAGAAAGTCCAGAACCATGCCCATGCCGTCGCCCTGCATTTCATGTATTATAATTTCGTTCGGATTCACAAGACGCTGCGAGTAACGCCCGCAATGGAGGCTGGAATAGCGAAGAAACTTTGGACGGTGGAAGATTTGACGAGGCTTATAGATTGATTCTCGGGGGGGTTATTTGTACTTTGATCGATCTAACCTCACGTACCTACCTGTGACCTGGCTTTCTGATTTAGATAAAATTGACCGCTCTAAAGTTGCTTTCGGGCTACTCGGATTCTTAGCAACCGTCGGCCCCGGATTTCTCATAGTCTATCTATTTAAGCCAGAATTGATTGAGAAACTCGATATAGTTAAGCTCACCATATTTTCTTGTGCCCTTACGACCCCATTGTTGATGACTAATGTCCTTGCCAATATTGTAATTCAATCCAAAGAGAACAATGAGGGAGAAATTGCTTCCGTCATGGGAACAGCCTTTGCATCTCATATTATATCAAGTTACTCGGCCATTTTTCTTGCGTACTGGTTTCATTGGGAATTTCTTCGATTTGTTTGGTGGGCGCTTGGCTTTAGCGTCGGAGTGTCGATTCTCATATATTTTGTAGAGAAACTGCCCGGAGAGAAGCATAAAAAAAATCCAAAGTGACCTGTAAATATATCGTTCGACCTTCCGTCTAAGCTTTCCCCTACCCCTCCGAGAAGATTTTTCCCCGTAATTCTTACCTCTTCCGTACTTGGCTGTTCTAAGCATTTTAAACTGAGACACTACCCAAGGAAGGCCCCTCTTGGAACGTCCGAAGATTTTGTTATATTGTCGAAGAAGTTTTCCAGATCAGGCATGGACTTCCTCGCATACACGGAGGAGCTGGACCGGAGCTACGGCACGTACAAAGTTGCGGCGTTCCCGGCGCGGCGGTTCCCTCCCGATCCTCTCCAGCGCACAATCGACGCGCTTGCGGGAGATACTCCGACGCCGTTCAACATCCGGATTGTGGGGCAATCGTTTGAAGAACGCCCGATCCGGCTCGTGACGGTGGGCAGCGGACCGACACAGGTTCTCCTCTGGTCGCAGATGCACGGGGACGAGTCGACGGCCACGATGGCGATTACCGATGTCCTGAATTATTTCCGGATAGCGCGCGGCGACGGCGCGGCCCGAAGCATACTTTCCACACTCACGATCCATTTTCTCCCGATGCTCAATCCCGACGGCGCATCCCGCTTTCAGCGACGCACAGCGCAGGGCATCGACATGAACCGCGATGCTCTCGCACTCCAAACGCCGGAGGGGCGACTCCTCAAGCAGCTCAAAGACACAATTAAGCCCGACTTCGGATTCAATCTCCATGATCAGGAACTAAGCACGGTGGGGACGACAAAAGAGCTGACTGCAATTGCTCTTCTGGCCCCTGCGTTCGACATGGAGAAATCAGACAACGAGGTCAGAATCAGGGCGAAGCACGTCGCCTCGGTCCTCGCCGCCGCACTCAAGAGCGCGGCCCAGGGGAGGATCGCCCGCTATGACGACAGTTTTGAACCGAGGGCGTTCGGAGACAATATGCAAAAGTGGGGCACGAGCACGATTCTTGTCGAATCCGGGCATACGCAGGGAGATCAAGAGAAGGACTCAATCCGCAAGCTCAATTTCATGGGCATCCTCGCGGGTCTTCATGTGATTGCGTCGGGTCAATACAGCGCCTGGGATCTAGGGCATTACGAACACCTTCCGTGGAATGCGAAGAAGGCCTACGACATCATCATCAGGAACGTCCAGATAACGCACGGCGACGGCCGGGTCACCCGTGCAGATCTGGGAATCTCCTATCAGGTCGACACGCACTCGGAATCGACACCCATGCTGGCAGACCTGGGAGACCTGCATACATTCATAGGCCTCAAGGAGATCGATGGAGGGGGAAAAGCGATTCCCCGGGAATCGCTGGATCCCGGGAAACCATTTCAATGGACGCGTTTTTTCGATTGACCGAAGGAAGGCGGAGTCGGGCCGGCCTCTATCTCACCCACCCGAAAAGCGATGCAGCGATCACCCAGACCGCCCAGAGTCCTAACGCGATTCCCATTCCTGTCGAAGTAGGCTTCCCCGATACCTTCGCAATCCCCTGACCGACAAGAGCCGTCTGCCACAGACCGAAAACGCCCACCGAGGCCAGCAGCTTATGCCCCAGGTTGTCGCGTTCAAAATTATTGATGACAAACAGGGAGCCGCCGAGCGAGGCATGGACGGAATCGAACACGTGCATCAGAAGCAGCGTCACGATGGCACCGAGCACCCCAACAAGTGACGTAAGACCGTAAACCTCAAGCATCTTCTGATATGATACGGGAGATTTTAACAGTAATTTTGTGATCAGCCAGAGTATCAGAGGGCTGCCGAAGACCGCGAGGCTCACGATCACAAGCGAGAGGCCGAAACCGAAGGCGAGAAATAACGCGGGAGACTCCATCCCTGCCACTGCGCGATCATATTGCTCCTGGGTCATTTTACCTTCGTCCACTGCCTTTTGCATTTGTTGTTGCTGGGGTTCGAGAATCTGCTGCCGGAGAGAGGGGGTGGAGGAGAGCGAATATGTGACGACAGCCGCCGCGAGCAAGGTGATCAGGTAAGGCAGCAGCCACGAAGATGTCTGTACCGGCGCCGACGCTACTTCGCTGAATAACTCGCCGGGGGACGCGAAAACCCCCATTGCTCTGGCGCCGAAGGAGGTAACGGCGGTAGATCCGGATGAAAGAGTGGTCTGTTGGTCCATGTCGTCCTTTCGGATTTTGGGCTAAAATACTCAATTCGGGTTTCAAGGTCAAGAAAGGAGCGCGACCTTGATTTTCAGCTCTTCCTTTGTTATTTTGGCGCTGTTGACCTTCATCCGCCGTTAGCATCGATCTGCCCCGATTCATCTTTCGGTGTCCACGACAGGCGGAGAGCTGCTTACCAGAGGCGCCGGGGGGAATCGGAGTGAACCTGATGCCGAAAAGGGGTGAATGCAGAAGCTGACCGTCGAGGAAATCCGCAAGCGCTTTGAGCTATCGAAAGAATTCAACGAAATTTTCGATGCTTTTGAGCAGGCAATCGGTCAGCGTCTTCAAGACATTGAGCTCTACCGCCAGCTCTTCTGGAACCACACTCTTACGCCGGACGAAATCTGCCTTTTCGGAGAGAAACTCTCGAAGGAACTCCCGGACCTCGCCTATGATACGTTCATGTGGATGGCGAATGTCTTTGAGGTGACCTATTCGATGTATGACAACTACGAGCTCGCCCTTCAGTATTTCAAAAAGGCTGCATCCGTCCGTCCTTCGGAGCCGGACCCATATCTCGCCGCCGCCGATTGTTACGAGCCGGATCTGAATATTCCCCCCATCGACGCCCTCATCGACTTTCTCAAACAGGGAGTGAACGGGGTCACCGCTCCGAAGTCTCTTTACCTGAAGCTCGCTCATCTGTACGAGCTAAACGGGAACGATGAGATGTATACTTATTTCCGGAAGAAAGGCGAAGAGACTCCACCCGGGCCGGCTCCCCCCGGATCGACTTCTCCCGGTCCGACGCCTCCCGGACCGGCTCCTCCCGAACAACCCTCGCCCCCGCAATGAGATATGCCGCCGAAGCGGCCTTCGCCTCAAGGCGCCGCACCGGCACCATGATGGCCGCCCCGGGGTTCGAGGTGCAGGGAAACCCGAATTGACCGAGCGCCGCCGGGAAAAAATGCTCGCTGTTCTCAGGCATCGTCAGCCGGGACTCAGCGTCATTCTCGAAGGGATTCACGATCCCCATAATGTGAGCGCGATTTTGCGGACGGCCGACGCCGCGGGGGTCTTGGAAGTCCAGCTCATTTACGAAAACGAACTCTTTCCCCGCCTCGGGAAGAAGAGCTCGGCAAGTGCAGTCAAGTGGATCAAGCGCCGGCCGTTCGCGTCGATCCGGGAGTGCTACGAATCGCTCCACCGCCAGGGATTCCTGATCTACGCGACGCGATTGGACGCATCTTCGAAATCCCTCTATGATCTGGACCTGACTGGCAAGATCGCCTTCGTCTTCGGCAATGAGCATCGCGGGGTATCGGGAAAGGCCGCGGAACTGGCGGATGGAAACTTTCAGATCCCGATGCTGGGGATGATTCAAAGCCTGAATGTCTCGGTTGCATGTGCCGTTGCTCTCTTTGAGGCGTTCCGCCAGCGCCAGATCGCCGGGTTATACCGAAAGCCCGCGATGAGCGCGGAAGCGATGCAACTTTTATATGAGGCATGGACGAAACGGTAGGATTCACCGACCGTTATGTCCGGGCCGGCGGCCTGAGGGTGCACGTGCTCGAGGGGGGCGCGGGACCTCCCCTGCTTCTGATTCATGGTCTCGGAGGGCCGCTCATGTGGCAGAGGGTGCTCGGACCCTTATCGAAACGGTTCCGTGTGATGGCGGTCGATCTTCCCGGCTTCGGTGAATCCGATCCCGTCTCGTGGAATCCCGCCGAGCGGGACCCCATGGGACGCGACGCCTCTTTCAACGGGTACGGTGAGTTCCTCTTCGAAGTTACGGAACACATGGAGGTGAGAAACGCCATCGTCTGCGGAATCTCATGGGGTGGACAGCTGGCGGTTCAGCTCGCCGATCTCCATCCTGACCGCGTCGAGAAATTGATTCTTATCTGCACTACGGGGCTGCGCTGCCATCCATTGGCGCGCAATTCTTTGGTCAGAATAATTCTGCCGCCGATGCTAGAAAACACGGTTCTTCGAAGCAGATTCCTGATCGATTATTTCAGCCGCCGAAGCTTTTACAATATCGAAAACCGCCCGCCCGATCTCTGCACGCAATTCCAGAAGGGGCTTCGGCGCGAGGGGAGGAGCGGCGCGTTCCTGGCCGCCCTGCTTGACGCCGCGGCCGGGGATCCCGGCTTCCTGGAAAGGCTTTCCCGCTTGAGAATCCCCTCATTGATCATCTGGGGGAAAAACGATTTGATCGCCCCGACGGAAGACGCGTATCGAATCGGGGGCGCGATACCCAATGCCATCGTAAGGATTTTCCCCGAGTGCGGCCATTCTATCCCCCTCGAGAAGCCGCGTGAACTTGTCGATGCCTTTTTCGTGTTCAAAGGACAGGAGGGATTGCCCCACGGCGTCAATTCCTGAACGGTAAACCACTATTAGAGGAAACCCCATGCCCGAAACAACCCTGAAACTCACCGAACGTCTCCCTGAATTCCGGAATCTGCCGGGAGTCGAGGGAAAATCGCATTCATCGAAGGAATACTCCGGCGAGAACATTCTCGTCGTTGTCTTCTCCTGTAACCACTGTCCGTATGTCCGGGCCTATGAAAACAGGATGATCGCACTGCAAAGGGAATACGGACCCAAGGGCGCGCAGGTCATTGCGATCAACTCCAATGATACGAAGAACTATCCGGAGGACAGCTTCGACAAGATGGTCCTGCGCGCGAAGGAGAAGGGATTCAATTTCCCGTACCTCCGCGACGAGGATCAGTCGGTTGCAGAAGCCTTCGGCGCGACTCACACGCCGCAGTTTTTTGTCTTCGACCGTGAACGGAAGCTTAGGTATTCCGGGAGGATGGACGACAACTGGGAACATCCCGCGGCGGTTAAAGAGAATTATTTGCGCGACGCCCTGGATGCCCTGCTTGCCGGGAAGGATGTGCCGGTCCCCGAAACCTACTCGATCGGATGCACGATCAAGTGGGGATGACCCCGGCCGGGGCGACCGGAGCTACTTGCTTCGCTCCAGCACGAAACCTACGAAACCCCTGAGCGCTTCTTTAGAAGGCGATTCGGGGAGCGGTTCGATCGCCTCCAGAGCCAGGTTTGAATAGAGTTCCGCTTTCCTCGTGGTATAGTCGATGCCGCCGAATTCGTGGGCGAACTCGACGATGCTCTGCAGCTCCTTTTTGCTCGATCCATTCTTGATGATGCGCAGGATCGCCCTCGTCCGGCCGTGAGGCGCGTTCGAGAATGAGTGGATGAGCGGGAGCGTCAGCTTTTTTTCCTTCATGTCGAGTCCCGTCGGTTTGCCGGTAATGCTCTTCCGGCCCGTGTAATCGAGCAGGTCGTCGCGGATCTGGAATACCATCCCGATGTTTTCCCCGAATTCCTTCAGCCGACGAAGCATTTCCTCGTCGTGCGTCACGCTGGCTCCGCCGATCTGGCAGCACGTCGAGAGCAGCGAAGCGGTCTTGTCGGATATGATCTTCAGATACGTCGCCTCGTCGATATCGAGGTCCCGGCTCTTGGCAATTTGAAGAATCTCCGCCTCGCTCATTCTCCGGACCGCGTCCGACGTGATTTTCAGGAACTGGAAGTCATTGTGATCGAGAGAGAGGAGCAGCCCTTTGGCGAGCATGTAATCTCCCATGAGGACTGCAATTTTGTTTTTCCATACTGCGTTGATCGAGGCGAGGCCGCGGCGGGTGTCGGCATCATCCACGACGTCGTCGTGAATGAGCGTTGCCGTGTGCAGGATCTCGACGAGCGACGCGCCGCGGTAGGTGCTGTCGTTGACCATTCCGCACGCCTTGGCCGTCAGGAGCACGAGCGCGGGCCGGATCCGTTTCCCCTTTTGCCGGATAATGTAGCGCGCGATCAGGTCGACGAATGCGACCTTTGAACGCATCGCGCTGCGGAAGAAGTGATTGAACTCCTCCAGCTCTTCGGCAACCGGTCGGGTGATCTCCTCTAGCTTCATGGTCGCTGTCAGGCCTCCGCTGCGCGGGCCTCCTCGCGCTTACGCTGGGCGATTTTCGCGATCCAGATGCTGATTTCGAACAGGAGGAACATCGGCAGGGCGAACACCGTCATCGTGATCGGATCGGTCGTGGGGGTGACGAACGCGGCGATGATGAGGATAACCACGATCGCGTGCCTGCGATAGTGCCTCATGAACGCCGGGGTCACGATCCCGAACCGCGCGAGAAAATACGAGACCATCGGAAGCTCGAAGATCAGCCCGGAGAGCAGGATCAATTGAAGGACGAAACTCATGTATTCGCTGATCGAGATCATGTTCTGGATGTCGAGCGTTCCAAACGTTGCGAAAAACTGCAGCATGTACGGCAGCATGATGAAGTAGGCGAACGCGACACCGGCGAGAAAACAGAGCGTCGTGCAAGCGACGATGCCTGATATATATTTTCGCTCTTTAAGTAAAAGACCCGGCTCGACGAACTTCCAGAGCTGATACAGAATCCAGGGAGAGCTGAGGATGAGTCCGCCCACGATGACGACCATCATGTAGAACGTGACCTGGCCGTAGGGAACGGTATTGATGAGGTGGAGAGGCGGAGTGATGGTCCTGCTGGGCCGCAGAATGAAATCGTTCACGAGCCGGTCGGCAAAAATCCCGCAGAGAAGGACTCCCACCAGGAGTCCGAGCAGCGCTTTGATCAGCCGCCACCTGAGCTCCTCCAGGTGATCGAGGAAGGACATCTCTTTCCCGCCGCCGGCATGCTCTTCGGACTCGCGGTCCTCAAGCTCCTGGTCGATTTGTTCGGACTTCTCGGGCAATGGCTACCTTTCTCCGTCCGGAAGAGGGTAGAGAGGAAATTTGGCGCACAGTTCGCCGGCGCTCTTTTCAATGTCCTTGTAGACGCTTACGTTACCGATCCTGGTGAGCACGCGATCGATCATTCCCCCCACTATCTCCATTTCGGGTTCCCGCATGCCGCGGGTTGTGAGGGCAGGGGTGCCGATGCGGATGCCACTGGTAATAAGCGGGCTCTTGTCGTCGAACGGAACTGCATTCTTATTCAGCGTAATGCCCGCAAGGTCGAGAGCTTCCTGCGCGTCTTTTCCAGTGAGGTCCTTGTTTCTCAGGTCGATCAGCATCAGGTGGTTGTCTGTTCCTCCCGAAATGACGTTGTATCCGAGCGCCATCAGCTTTGCGGAGAGCGCCTGAGCGTTCCTGATCACCTGCTTCGCATATAATTCGAAGTCGGGGTGGAGATTTTCAAGAAATCCGACCGCCTTCGCGGCGATGACGTGCATGAGCGGCCCTCCCTGGATCCCGGGAATCACCATCGAGTCGACCAGCTCGGACATCATTTTCGTCCTGCCCGACTTCGGCGCCTTCGTGCCGAACGGGTTCTCATAGTCCCTGCCGATAAGGATCAGCCCGCCCCTCGGTCCCCGCAGCGTCTTGTGGGTGGTCGAAGTCACGACATGGCAGTGAGGCAGGGGGTCGTCGAGGAGTTTCTTCGCGATCAGGCCTGCCGGATGCGCGATGTCGGCGAAGAGAAACGCTCCGACCTTATCGGCAATCGTGCGGAACGCCCGATAATCGATGTTTCGCGAATAGGCGCTGGCCCCCACCGTGATCATCTTCGGTTTTTCACGGGACGCGACGGCCTCCACCTCGTTGTAGTCAATCCGCCCCGTCTCTTTTTTCACGCCGTAGGCCACAAACTTGTAGAGCTGGCCGGAAAAGTTCACCGGCGACCCATGCGTCAGGTGGCCGCCGTGAGAAAGATTCATCCCCATGACCGTATCTCCGGGCTTCACAAACGTGAAGTACACTGCCATATTTGCCTGCGAGCCGGAGTGCGGCTGGACGTTTGCGTACCCGGCGGAGAATAATTCTTTCACCCGGTCGCGGGCGAGGTTTTCTGCAATATCGACGAACTCGCAGCCGCCGTAATAGCGTTTTCCGGGGTAGCCTTCAGCGTACTTGTTTGTCAGCACCGAGCCCAGTGCTTCCAGCACGGCAGCGCTGACAAAGTTCTCGGAAGCGATCAGCTCGAGCTTTGTATTCTGCCGCCGCGTCTCGCTGCGGATGGCGCTGTGGACAGCCGGATCCTGATCGTGAAGGGACTTCATTGTGCTCCCGTGTTGCGGTTCTAGTATGAGCGCTGCGGGCCGCGCCCCAGAGTTCATTCCTGCGGAGCGTGGACGAACCAGCGTTCGCTCGCGCTGAACGTGACCGAGAGGCGGAATATCCGGTCTTTTTCGAGATCGGCAGTCCCCCGGAAGCTATATTCCGCCGCGATGTGCATCCGCGTGTCGGCGAGAATCGGAATGCCGAAACCGCCCGCGATGCCGGCCTCGTCGATGGGTTCACCCTTGATATTGTAGTAGGAGGCATCGTAGAAAAATCCCAGCCGGTATGAAAGCCGCTGGAAGAATGGCGCCGAAGATTCCTTTTTCGGGACCAGTTCGGCGCCGAGACTGAACCGGTAGCTGTCGCGAAGGTCTGATACGCTCGAATCGTGAAGCGCAAACATCGACCAGTTCTGGTAATAGAGGTCGCTCGCGAGCGTGTAACGGTCGGTTCCAAACGATATTCCTCCGCCGGCGGCGAAGGGGAGCCGGCTTTTCCCCTCGGGATAGACGACGGTGTCGCGGGTCGTCAGTGAAGTGTTCGTGTACGCATAGTAACGCTCCTCGGCCGAGTTCATGGACGATATCGTCGAAAAAACAGCGCCGACATTAAGAAATTGATCCGGTGGAAGATTCATCAGCTTTTTCATTCCGCCGTACATCACTCCGAATGTCGCGCCGATGCCATCGAGACGTGTGAGCCGCACATCCTGCGCGTTTGTGTACGAGTTCGACGGGAATGTCTGGCTCACGGTGTTCCGGAGAGTCCCGAAGTAGTAATTCAGCTTGACGCCGATCATGAGATTACTGTCGGGTGCGGCGGAGACGCCGAGATGCCCCTGCGAAATCCCGCCCTCGCCCTCATACCGGGCGGTGTAGTCGAAACCGTTTTGGGAGCCCGGAACGAGAATATTGTAATTGACTCTGCTGAAAGGAGTAATACCCGCCCCGAGGATGACTCCCCAGGAGGGGATAACAGGGACTGCTAACATCAAGCCGTTAAACTTCGCGCTGCTCAGATAGGTCGAGCTTGTCTGATCGGTTCCGGCGAAACCTTC
This sequence comes from Bacteroidota bacterium, assembly GCA_035635475.1. GTDB lineage: Bacteria > Bacteroidota > Ignavibacteria > UBA10030 > SZUA-254 > VBOC01. The sequence goes on from DASQAZ010000113.1 coordinate 27,912, forward strand.
GTACAATGCGCTGACGGAAAACTGCGTGCGGCTGATCACCGCCCAGGTCGCCGGGTTGAGCGGGTCAATCGTTCCGGAGGGAAGGAGCGCAATTCCCACACCGCCCATGCCCAGGCCGCGACCGAACGACCCGTATTGCAGGTCGCCGAGGCCGTGCCGTGAGTAGCCGGAGCCGCCGCTTCCGGCGAGTCCGGTTGATGACCCTACGATCAAGAAGAGAAACGCGATTCGCGTTGATCTGCGCATGTGCCTAAGGAAGAACTGTGTAGGAGACAGTCAACTTCGGCCTGAGATTCGCTGCGGCCGCCGGCCCATAGACCGCGAAGCGATCGAGCGTCGTGAAGTCGCCGTACGTGTGCAGGACGAACCCTTTATTGGGCTCCCGGCCGATCCACTGCTGGACGATATTGGTGACATCCCCCTTGTAAAACTTCCGGGTTCCGACGATCTGCGGGCTGCAAATCGACGGGAACGCCAGAGAATCGTACGGATAGACATCTTTCCTCGAGAGAAACGCGATGAGGGAATCGCGCGAGAACGTGTTGATGAATGATGACGGTTGATCGACCGAAACTTCAAGATAGGCCTTCAGAACGCTCACCTTCGGAGGGATGGGGAGCGAATCGAAGCGGAGCAATCCGGAATAACGAACCCCCGCCTGAATGAACGTAACTTGCGGCGGCGAAGGGAGCGATGCGTTCGCGACAAAGATGGCCTGTGAAGCGCGCGCGGTCGATGTTACGGTTGTATCCGCGGTGTCGCGATAGCTTATTGTTAAAAGCGGCCGGGTATCGCCGCCGTTTGTCAAATTCGAGAAACCGAGGACAAGCCGGGTGGTGAGCGACGGGATGAGCATGATGGAACCTGAGCCGGCCTGCGACCACTGCCGGACGAGGGCGGTGTCGATATGAATTCTGACGGCAGTATCGGAACCGGTTATCGTCGTCAGGAATGTTCCGGCATTGGTGATATCGTACGAACCCGCGAGTGAGTCCCACGTGTACGACGTTGCGCTCCAGGAATGAAGCATGTTGTGCGCGGTAAGCCCGTATTCTCCCGTTGAATCCTTGAAACGGTAATCAATTTTCAGGAAGACGGTTGCAGAATCGATTTTCACGCCGGGACCGAATCCGGGAATTCCGGAGAATTCCATGATCGTACGGGCTTCGAGATCCTGATAGAGGCCCAAAAGCGTCCGGCCGGAGTTTCCGTTGATTCGATTGAGAAAATTGGATGTCGAAGTTCCGGGTATTCCCCTCGTCTCGAGATGGAGCGTATCCTGATCCGTCAACAAGCCCTTGCCGACCTCGCCGGGGTCTTCGCTGCAGCCCGAAGGGAGGAGCATGAGAAAAAGCAATACCGCGGACGCGATACTACGGGCAGCCATTCACGGTGTTTAGTAGTTTTGCTCTTGATTAATAGTCTGCTTGATGAACTGTACGGCGTCGTGGAGGTTGTCTGCAACGTGTCCGATCGGGACCTCGTTCTCGCGGCATAGTTTCAATTCCTGTTTGCCGTACCCTGTAAGAACGAGAATGGAAGTCGCGCCGCTGTTGTTGCCGGTCTGGACATCAATCATCCGATCGCCGATGACAAACGATTTTTTGACGTCGATCCCAAGCGTCTTTGCGGCGGAGTCGACCATGCCGGTGTTCGGTTTCCGGCAGTTGCAGATTGTGCGGTAGGGAGGAACCCCGAAGTCGGGGTGATGGGGGCAATAGAGTATTGCGTCCACGCGGGCGTCGTGTTCGAGAAGCTTAGAGAGGAGGGCAGTGTGGATTTCCGCCAATTGATCCTCGGTCAGGATACCCCGGGCGATCCCGGACTGATTGGTGATGATGACAACCTTGAATCCCGACTCGTTTGCGTCGTGGATGGCGTCGGCGGAACCGGGAATCAGACGGAGATCAAGGGGAGATGAGAGGTAATCGACTTCCTCGTTGATGGTGCCGTCGCGGTCGAGGAAAATCCCGATATGGCTCATCGGCCGTTTTTTGCCAGCTCGCGGTACACGTCGATGAATTTCATTGCGAGGAGGCCCTGACCGTTTCCATTGTGTGAGGCATTGCCCATCGGAACGATGCTGTTCTTCCGGGCCTGGAGCACCCTGTCGACGTCGTCCTGGGGAGAGATCCGGATTCCCCGGTCGGCCCTGTTGCCGAGGGTCGTAATGACGTCGGCAAACGCAAGGCCCGCAGTGAGGAAATTGAGGCGTCCGAGACTGTCACCATATTCCCCGTAGAGCTGGGGCGGAAGCCCTGCCTTTTCGAATGAATTCTTCGGGAACGACCCGTGAGAAGCGAGGCTGAAAACGCTGAAGACCGTCTTGACGTTCTTGAAAAATGGATCGTTCTTGTAGATCGAGTTAAGGTACGCCGGTATCAGCCCGCACTGCCAGTCGTTGCAGTGAATGATCTGCGGCTGCCAGCGGAGCTTTTTCAGGGTTTCCAGGACCCCGCGGCAAAAGAAAATGAACCGCTCATCGTTATCGGCGAAGTACTTCTTGGTCGTGGGATGGAAATACAGGCCCTCTCTATTAAAGTAGCGATCATTGGCGAGAAAATACACCAGAACCTTCTGATTCTCGCTGTTGAGGTAGGAAGACCTCACGCTTGCCTGTTCACTTCGCCCGCTCACCGGGATCCCGAAATCTTTCATCCGGAGCAGGTTGTGGATCTGGAAGCGCCGGCAGTTGATGCTGCTGTAACCGGGCAGCATGACCCGGATGTCATGCCCCATTGCCTTGACGGTTTTTGGTAGGCTGCCGGCAAGGTCGCCAATCGACCCTGACTTAATGAAGGGATCTGCCTCGCTCGCAACATAAAGGATATCGATCGGCTTGGGCATTGAGATACCGAAGAAGTACTAAAATCACTAGAATTTCATCTAATTTACATATTCTGCGCGTTAAAATCAACTCGGCTATTGACAATCCGGTGAACTTTCTATATATTTAAGCGAAATTATTTTGTTCTATAATAGGGCGACTGCATAGAGTTTTTGTTAAAGGTTCTTGTTCCGGTTAAAATCTAGCTTGTGCCGGAATGAATTCGGCCTATAAAGCCGGGTTCTGCTGATTCAAACGAGAAACCTTTGACAATCGATTGCGGGCAGACCGAATGTCAGGGTTACCTGTCATTCGGTCTTTTTATTTCTATCCGGTCATGGACAACATTGAAATTTTATCGGCGCAATATTGCTACGAAGCTGACAGGGATGGCGTTCATCCTGTCTTCAATATTTGTGAATTCCGCTTTCTCTCAATCAGGCGACGTGAAGATTTTGCAGTCTGACCGGAACGGGATCACAATCCAGTATCTTCCCCAGCTCCGGCCTCCGTCGACAGTCACCTCGGGCGCGGAGCAATTCGTACGTTACGATTTTGGAGGCGGCCGACTCAGAGCCCGGCAGCATTCGGGTTATCCCGAGCTGCCGGAAAGGGATGTATGCCTCCGGTTGACCGCCAGTACGGGCAACACGGTTGAAGTTCTCTCCGCGGATTACGAAGACATTCGCGGCGTGACGCTCGCCCCGGTACCCGATGTCCACCGGGACAATATGGATGGGATCCGCAGTTATCGGCTCGATCCGGCGGCGTACTCCATTGCGGAGTTTGTTCCGGCGGCCGTCGCTTCCATTGTGAATGCGGGTGAAACACGAGGGATCGTTCTCGGAGATCTCTCGATAAGTCCTCTTCAGTATAACGCGGCCAGTCGAACGCTGAGGCGCTTTTCCCGGATCGTGGTGCGGGTGAATTTTGCTCCATCCCGCGCTCAGGGACCCCCCGGCGACGCCCTCACCAAGGGTGTTGCCATTAATGATCAGGCCTTCACCGGGAGCGTTTCAATCGCTGCCAGGCAGGCGGTGCTGGCGAACAGCGTCCTGAGTTCAGGGATCTGGTTCCGGTTTCCGATCCCGGCCGACGGAATGTACAAGCTGACAGGTCAGGTCCTGTTGGCCGCCGGGATACCATCCGGCGTTGATCCGCGAACGATCAGAATCTTCGGCAACGGCGGTTACGAGCTCCCAGGCGACCCTGCATCAGCTTCCATCGACGACCTTCTGGAAAGCGCCGTCTTTGTGAACGATGCCGGGACGATGGGGACGTTGGACCCTAACGATTATATCGTTTTTTACGGGAAGGGTACACGCGGCTGGAAATATAACCCCGCGAGCCGGACTTTCGGACACTATCTGAACCATTTCACCGAGACAGACTACTACTGGCTGACGTTCGGGAACGGACCCAGCAGGCCGATGGCTCTCGTGCCGTCACTGAATCAGCAGCCGGTTCCCGCCCCGTCTACCGTCCTCGGAAAGGTGTTCCGTGAGGATGACCGTGTCAACCTTCTGTCTTCGGGGCTGGAATGGCTCGGCCCTCCGTTGACCAACGGGGATGAGATGACCGACGTGCTGGGGACTCCGGGAGTGGACACATCACAGCTCGTTCAATACCGGTTCCACCTCGGCGCACAATCGAATTCGTTCTCGACATTTACAATCAGCGAGCATGGCGTCCAGCTCGGTTCTTCCGTGGGCATCAACAGAACCGACGTTGGAAACGAGTTTGCCAGGCAATTGGTCGACGCCTTCGTCAATCGATCCCTGCTGCCTTCGTTTTCAGACGAACGGAGCCAGCTTCGCTTTTCGTATTCTACCTCGAGCTCGGGAGGGACGGGCTATGTCGACTGGTACGAGGTCTTCTACCAGCGGAAGCTGAAGGCGGTCAACGATTTGTTTAGTTTTCATACACTGGATACGTCGGCGATCGTCGAGTACGATGTCACCGGTATGAGCGGCGGACCCGTGTCGGTATTTGACGTGACGAGATTCGACAGCGCCGCGGTGATCTCAAACCCCCGGATATCGGCGGACACCTGCTCTTTTCAGATTCAGCTTGCCGCCGGTTCGGCGAAGGAATTGTATGTGGTCGGGCAGAACGGATACATGACACCGGGACCCCTGACGAGAGTGGCGAACCAGAATCTTCACGGCGACCCGACCGAAGCCGACGAGGTAATCATCACCCATTCGGACTTCGCGCCCGCCGCTCAGCGCCTCAAGGCGTTCAGAGATCAGCAACCGGGCCGTCCCGTCAGGACGCTGGTTGCCGATGTCGATATGATTTATAACGAATTTGGCGGAGGCCTGCCGAGCCCGGCTGCGATCAGGAATTACTTGCGGTACCTTTACAATAACTGGTCGAAACCTCCTCTCTACGCTCTCCTTTTTGGCGACGGCGATTACGATTACCGCCGCATCATCGCGACGGGTCCGAACTGGATTCCCGCGTGGGAAACTGCGGAATCGTACGATCCCCTCTATAGCTATGCGAGTGACGATGATTTTGTCATCCTCGGGAATACTTCGCGCGTTGGTCTGGGCGTCGGCCGCCTCACGGCGCGTTCGCCGGAGGAAGCAAATGTTATGGTGGATAAGATCATCGAGTATGAGTCGGGTCCGGTCGATGATCCCTGGAAGATCCGGGTGACCTTCGTAGCAGACGACGCGCTCGCGGGATCCCAGCCCAACGGCACGATCGAAAACGACTATAGCATCCACGTCGCACACGCCGAGGCAGTCGCGCTCGAGGTTCCCGCGCTCTTTGAACTCAAGAAGATCTATGAGTTCGAGTTCCCGACCGTCTTCACGCCTGAAGGACGAAGAAAGCCGACCGTCAACGCGGCAATTGAGAATCAGGTAAACCAGGGTACGCTGATCCTCAACTATTCCGGCCACGGCAACCCGCACCTCTGGGCTCACGAGCATGTGCTCGTGAAGGAAACGGATTTTTCGCAGTTTCATAATAAGGGCAAATATTTCTTTCTCGTGGCGGCAACGTGCAACTTTTCCGCATTCGACCAGGTGAACGAACAGAGCGGGGGGGAGGTCCTTCAGGCGATGCCCGGTGCGGGCGCGATCGCAACACTCTCGGCCACGCGGCCCGTCTACGCCGCCCAGAACCGGGCTCTCAACGATACGCTTTTTCGGTACCTCTTTCAGCTCGGCCCCACCGGGCGCGTCCTGCCTCAGCGGCTTGGCGATGTCGTCTACCGCACGAAACAGCTACTCGTGAGCGACAATGACAGAAAGTATTTCCTGCTCGGAGATCCGGCGGTGAGCATCGCCTTTCCGAGACTCTTTGCAACCGTCGACAGCATCAATCACCAGTCCCTGACTCTGCCCGTTCAGCTGCAGGCGCTCAGCCGTTCATCGGTATCTGCCACCGTCCGCGATACCGCTTCATCCGGGATCCTGAACGTCTCAGGGGCGGCGCAGATTGTCGTGAACGATGCGATCCGCACGGTTTCAATAAACGATCCGGATGCCGGACTCGTGACATGGCGAACGGGAGGAAGCGTCCTGTTTCGCGGCGATCAGTCGGTTAACAGCGGATTGATCAGCTCCAGCTTTGTCGTGCCGAAGGATATTTCCTATGGTAACGATTTCGGCCGCATCACAATCTATTTCTGGAACGCCGCGACGGACGGGGTGGGCTACACGACAAATGTCCGCGTCGGCGGATCTGATTCAACGGCGGTTGCCGATTCGGCGGGACCGGTCATGCAGCTCTATCTCGACAGCCGGGGATTTCGTCCAGGCGACGTCGTAAGTGCGTCTCCGACGCTCATTGCCGATCTATCAGATGCGAGCGGCATCAATACGTCCGGGGCGGGGGTCGGCCATCGCCTTGAGGCATGGCTCGATGACCAGGCGCAGAGCGTCGATCTGAGCGATTACTACAGGAGCAAGCCGAATACGTATCAGGAGGGAACGGTCGACTATCAGTTCGGCACCCTCGCATCCGGGAGTCACAAGCTCAGGATGCGCGCGTGGGACACCTATAATAACTCCTCGACGAAGGAGACGGTTTTTGACGTGCTGACCGGATCGGGCCTGAACGTCTCGAATGTATACAACTTCCCGAACCCCTTCGCGTCTTCCACGCTGTTCACGTTTCAGCAAAATCAGGTTGTCAGCATCGACTCCGAAATCAAGATCTACACGGTCGCCGGCCGCCTGGTCCAGTCGCTGAAAAAGGACAATATCATCGCCCATTTTGTGGAGATTCCCTGGGACGGACGGGACAAAGAGGGGGACGCGCTGGCAAACGGAGTGTACCTGTACAAGTTGATTGCCCGCACGCAGGATGGCCGGTTTTCGAGCGAAGTTTTGGGAAAATTGAGCATTCTAAGATAAACGGGGAGTGTGATGCCTGTCGTTGCGTCTGTTGCATCTGAAGCCGAAACGGGGTACATTATAATCCCCGAACGCATTTTCAAATCATCATCTCATGTTTTTACAATAGAAGGATAAAGGCCATGATTTCAAATGGAATGAGGAGAACTCTAATATGGGCAGCGGTTGTCGCCGTGTTCTGTCTACTCACGATGCCCCAGGCATCAGTAGCACAGGGAGAATCGGCGGTGCCGTTTTTGCTGCTCGCACCAAACGCGCGGGCGGATGCGATGGGCGAAGCCGGCGGCGCGTTGTCGGATGATGCGGCTTCTGCGTTCTGGAACCCGGCCGGGCTGGCGTTCCTGCTCGGTCAGGAAGTCAGCATCACGCACTCCAATTTGCTGCCGCAGTTTCAGCAGAGCGATTTGTTCTACGATTACCTGGCCTACCGCAACCACATTGCCGATATCGGCGGGACGATCTCCGCAACGCTGACGTATGAGAGCCTCGGCGAGTTTGTCGAAACTGACGCCAGCGGCCCGACGCCGATCAGCACGTTCAGGGCGTACGAGTTTGGGATCACGGCCGGATATGCCACGAGGATCCTGAGCGACCTCGGAGTGGGATTGAATCTGCGGTACATCCGGAGCGTGCTCGCGCCGTTCAATGTGCAGGGGCAAGGGCGCCAGGGTATCGCCTCGACGATCAGCTTCGACGTTGCGACGCTCTGGAAGCCGGCCATGTTCGACAATCGGCTCGGCGTGGGTGTCAACCTGTCGAATCTCGGGCCAAAACTGACATACATCGATGAAGCCCAGGCTGACCCCCTTCCGACGAATCTGCGCCTTTCATTCGCCGGCCAGGTTTTCAAGAGCGAATACAATAATATCAATGTCGTGCTGGATTTCACGCGCATCCTCGTCCGGCGCCGGCCTGAGATTGTCGATTCTGCCACGCAGTTGGTGGTGCAGGAAGCTTCGGTTGATAAACTGCCAAAGGCATTGTTCAGTGCATGGGGCGACGGGGGGATAAAAAAGGTGGATATTGGGACCGGCCTGGAGTACTGGTATGGAAGTCCCCGCCTGATCGCGATTCGGTTCGGCTACTTCTACGAGAACCCTAACTATGGAAACCGCAAGTTCCTGACCTACGGTGCCGGCGTCCGTTATGACGTCTACGGCTTCGACTTCAGCTACCTGTCTGCGGTTGAAGAAAATCACCCGCTTGACGGGACACTTCGATTCAGCCTCCTGATCGCGTGGGGCGGGAATAAGGAATAGAGTTCAGTGTGATGTGAATTTTCGCACAATCGTTCTAGGCGCTTCCTCCATTCTCATTTCGGCTGCGCTCGGTGATGCGCAGACCCAACGCCAGCCGGTCTTCAACCATCCTCTGACGACCTTTCGTGACCTGAGCGGGTCCCGGGGCGGCGGGATCTCCGCTCCCGCTGCGGGACCGGAGACGCTCCGGATTCTCACGGCAATGGTTGCATTCCAGGAGGACAGCGATCCCCGGACGACCGGCAGCGGCAGCTTCGACACCACGACGCCCACCAAGAATCTTCTCGACCCGCCTCCGCATGACAGTGCCTATGTTCAAAATCATCTGGCATTCGCCGCGAATTACTTCCGGAAAGTCTCCGATGGCAGGTTAATCGTGACCGGAGAGGTCCTCGGGCCGGTGTACCGGCTTCCCTACCCGATGCAGCATTACAGTCCGACAAGGAGCAGCGCAAACAACGTCGAGATCGGTCTCCTCATGCGCGATTCCTGGCATCTGATCGACTCTGTTACGCCGGGCATATCATTCGGAAAGTATCAGGTTTTTCTTCTCGTTCACGCCGGCGCGGGGAGGGACATCGATCTCACCAGCATTTATGGCTTCGACCCGACGCCGTTCGACATACCGTCGATCTATCTGAATCTGGCGTCGCTGAAGAAAATGTTCGGCAATTCCTATGATGGCGTTCCGGTAGCCGGAGGAACCTTCCTCATCCCCAATTCGATCATTCTTCCTGAGACCGAGAGCCGCATTTTAGAATCTGCTGTGGGATCCTCTCTGCTGCAGCTCGGGATAAACGGTTTACTCGCCGCCAGCGTCGGGAGCCATCTCGGCCTCCCCGACCTTTTCGACACGAAGACCGGAGCTTCCGGAATCGGGCGCTTCGGCCTGATGGACGGCCAATCGATTTTCAGTTGGAGCGGTCTCTTTCCGCCCGAACCCTCCGCATGGGAGCGCGCTTTCCTGGGATGGCTGCAGCCGATCGCGGTCACCGGAGGCAACGCCGTCTATGCGCTTCCGGCCGTGACGCTGCCGCAAGACTCGGTCTACCGGGTTCTCATCTCCGCCAAGGAATATTTCCTTGTCGAGAACCGGAACCGCGACGCGAACCGCGACGGGGCGACTGTGACCATGGTACGAAACGGCCAGCCCGTCGTCCGGACATGGTCGCGCGATACCGTGGGTTTCAATGCCTTTAATCCCGACTCGTTGTATGGGGTCGTCACAGATGTTGACGAGTTCGACTGGAGCCTGCCGGGCGGCGTCAGCGCCCGCACGGGCGAGTTGTTCGACGGAGGCATCCTGATCTGGCATGTCGATGAGAATGTCATCGAAGCGAACTACGATGCCGATGCCGTGAACGGAGATCCTGACCGGCGGGGTGTCAATCTCGAAGAGGCGGACGGGTCGCAGGATATCGGCCAGACCTATGGCCTGATCAGTCCGGGCGCCGGAAGCGAAAGCGGGACCGTCCTCGATTTTTGGTATGCCGGGAACAAGGCCCCCTTGCGCCTGCAGTCGAATGAGTTCACGCCCACTTCCCATCCGAGCAGCCTGAGCAATGATCATGCGGAGAGCCACGTCTATATCAGAGAGTTTTCCGCGCGCGCGCCGAGAATGACCGCAAGAATTCAGGTTGGGGATAATCAGGTGGAGCTGGTCCCGGGCTTTCCCAAGAATGTCGGCCGCATATTCGGGCGCAATTCGATTACTGCCGTGGACCTGTTTACCGGAGGCACCGGTGCAATTCTTGTCGCGACTTCAGGTCTGACTCCCAATAGCCTGCAGCCGGGACGGATCGTGCCCGGTTCGACTGCTCTACCGTACGTGTATGGCTGGAAATCGGATGGGGGCCCGATTGGTCAGTTTTTCTCGTCCGGGAGGATCGCGCAAGCCAGCGGACTCGGCACCTGCAACACCTTCACCGGAAAACCTGTCGCGGGCGATTTCAATCGAGACAATGTGCCCGACCTGGCCGTGACCGGCCTGTTTCGATTTATAAATGATCCAATCCCGGCTTCGATTGCCGTTGGCTGGAGGGCGCAGGATAATAATAATGACAGTCTCGCGGATCAGGCGTTCCTGGTTGCAGAAGCGCCGGGGCCCCAGATCACGACGTCGCTGGCCGCGGGTGATACAGATCTTGCGTTCGGCACCAGGAACAATGACATAGTGTTCCTGTCCGGCAGCGGGAATTTTGATTCTCTCCAGCAATTGAGTCCGGGGGACACATCTTCGATCGTGGGGGTGAGCCGATGGAGCCGGGGAGACACGGTTGTTGCCGTGTCGGCGAGCGGAACGGTGGGAATCGTCACTCCGCGCGGCGTTGTGATTAAAAGAAGTTTCGCTCATCCGATGAGTTCTCCGGCGGTCGCAGGAACGATTTCTTCCGGAATCGGCAGGCGGATCGTCTTCGCAACGACAGACGGATATGTCTATTCCGTTGATGGCAGCCTGAAGACAGCGGACAGATTCCCGGTTTCGACAGGAGGAGAGATTCTGAACGCCTGTGCGCTTGCCGATATCGACGGCGATGGCGTTAAAGATATCGTTGTCTTCAGCGGCAGAAAGGTTTTTGCTTATAATGCCGTCGGCTCCGTACTTGACAACTTTCCCATCATCGCGCCGTCCTCGAAAAGCCTTCTGACATCACCGATCATCGCGGATCTCAACGGCGACGGCCGGCCCGATATTGTGGGCGTTACGCAGGAGGGTCTGGTCTTCGCCTATGACCGGTCCGGAACAATGCTTCCCGGATTTCCGATCCTCGGAGGGGTTAATGCGGGCTCAACCCCCGCTGCTTTCTACATTCCGAGCGGCTGTCTGAGCTGCTCGGACATCGGTCTGGCTGTTGCTTCCGATGACGGGAACGTCTACGCGTGGAGGACCGGTACGGTGGTGACAGGCCCGTCGTCGCCGCCGGAACAGCCCTGGCCGCAGTATCTACACGACGCCAGAAACAGCGGATTATCGGACACGCTTCTTTACCAGCCGGCGCAGAACGGTGAATTCTTTCCCGCCTCCCGCGCCTATAACTGGCCGAACCCCGTGGATAAGGCGCACGGCTATAAAACCCACATTCGCTACTATGTGAAAAACCCCGCGAACGTCCACATACGTATTTTTGATCTTGCGGGAGACCAGGTCACCGAATTCGACGGGCCCGGGGCGGGAGGGCTGGATAATGAGGTCGACTGGAGTGTTGACAACATCCAGAGCGGGATTTATTTTGCGCGCATCGAGGCCGTAGGATCAGGCGGCGGCGGTTCCGCCGTCATTAAAATTGCAGTCGTGAAATGAGGCGCCCGTGCGACGAGCACTCTTGATAGGTTTGTGCGCTCTCCTTTTCTCCTGTCGCGACATTCAGCCCTTTCAGACGACTTCATCGATCCAGGGATATCAACTGGACGGCACGGTGACATCCCCGAACGGGATTCCCCTTGACAGCGTCATCGTGCGGCTGTACTATAATTACGATGTCGTGAGCGATACCCCCGTCGATACCCAGCAAGTCATCGTAACCGACCCCAACAAGATCGTGGATGTGGCGGTGTATACGCCGGGCTACGTGTTTGTTCGGCAGCTCTTTTTGAACTACCTTCCGAGGGGACCGGTCCCGCATTTTCTTTGGGACGGGCGTGACCTGCACGGCGCAATCGCTCCCAGCGGCGAGTATCTCGTCCGGTATGCCATCGACTCCGTGATCGTCAAGTATTCGATCGTCGTCATTGACGCGCAGGCCTCGGCGACAACCGACCCCCTGGGACATTTTATCCTGACAGGCGACCGGCTGCCCGTCGGGACGGTATTCGATTCGTACACCACAGACAACGTTTACAATAGAACTCTTCAGGTTCGATCGGACCTCGAACTCATACTCATCAGGCTGACGCTCCGGGCCGACTACCCGTCTGTTCAATTGAAGAAGGATCAACGTACGACCGCAGGATTCACCCTCGGATGAATGGACCGGGATTTCGTCTTTTATTATTGATGCTGATTGTCGTCACCGCAGGCGCCGCCCAGGATGAATTTTATCATCCCGAGCTGACGTGGCGGACCATCGAGACGGAGCATTTCTACGTGCACTATCATGCCGGCACCGAGCGAACCGCCCGCGTCGTCGCGAAGGTCGCGGAGGATATTTACGCGCCGGTGACGGCGCTGTACCATCACCAGCCCGACGGGAAGGTCAGTTTCGTTATCAAAGACTATGACGATTTCTCGAACGGGGCGGCATATTTTTTCGACAACAAGGTCGAGATCTGGGCATCGTCCCTCGATTTCGACCTCCGCGGGACGCACAACTGGCTGCGCAACGTGGTCACCCATGAATTCACTCACATCGTTCAGATTCAAACCTCCCTGAAATTCGGGAGAAAGTTTCCGGCTTTTTATCTTCAGTGGCTTCAGTATGAATCGGAGCGGAGACCGGACGTATTGTACGGCTATCCCAACGGGATCGTTTCTTATCCCATCTCCGGTTTTTCCGTGCCAAGCTGGTTCGCCGAGGGGGTCGCGCAGTACAACCGCCGGGAACTCGGCTACGACTCCTGGGACGCCCACCGCGACATGATCCTAAGGATGTATGCTCTTGACAACAATTTATTAAGCTGGAACGAAATGGCGGTCTTCGGCAAGACGAGCCTCGGGAACGAATCGTCGTATAATGCCGGGTTCGCTTTCGTCCGCTATATCGGGGAGCGCTACGGCGACGACAAGCTTGAAATCATTTCCCGGAATCTTTCTTCTTTGACCCGAATGACGATCGACGGCGCTATCGAGGCGGCAATCGGCAAGAGCGGCGGCGATCTATACAACGAGTGGAAGGAATCCCTCCGGACGGATTACGCGTCCCGCACCGCGGAAATCAAAAACTCTCTTGTCCAGGGGGAAACAATCGCCGACGTGGGATTCGGAAATTTCTATCCTTCGTTCTCGCCCGACGGCAAGAAGCTCGCGTACGTGTCGAACAAGGGTGCGGATTATTTTTCGCTCTCATCGCTGTATCTTTATGATCTTTCCGCGAAGACGGAACGGCTTCTTCAATCCGGGATCCGTTCCAGTTTCTCATGGTCTCCGGACGGCGGCAAGATCTATTATTCAAAGATCAGCAGGCACAACGATCACTGGTCGGACCTCGCCGATCTCTATGTGTTCGATGTCGAGAAGGGCGAGGAAACCCGTCTGACCAGAGCACTGCGCGCGAGCTCCCCGGCGGTTTCGCCGGACGGAAAGAGGATCGCCTGCGTTGCGGGGAGCGACGGGACGTTGAACCTTTACACGATGAAAATTGACGGATCGGATGTACGAAAGATTACTGAATTTGCACAGGGCGAGCAGGTGTACAATCCAAAATGGTCGCCGGATGGCGCCCAGATTTTGTTTGACTACTCGTTGAAGGATGGACGGGATCTTGCCCTCGTGTCTGCCGATGGCGGGCCGGTGACATTTCTCCTCGCCACGCCCGAGGATGAACGGAACGCTGTTTTTACGGCCGACGGATCGAAGGTTATCTTTGCGTGCGACAAGACGGGCATTTTCAATATCTATGAATATGACCTCAAATCAAAGGCCGCCGTTCAACTGACGAATGTGCTCGGCGGCGCCTTCATGCCGGCGGTGGGCCGGTCGGGCGAGCTGGCGTATGCGACCTACACGTCGAGCGGTTACAAAATCGCCCTGATGAAGGAAGCCCGACCGCTCCCGGCTCCGGCCGTCTACAAGCGGGCTGAACGGACTGACGTTGCGATGATCTCCCCCGGGCTCGCATCCGACGGCTCGGAGAAGGACCGGTTCGACTGGAAGTCGCTGCGTTCGTACGACGACAGCAAGATTCCCGCCTATTCCGATACGACCTACAGGAACATCGCTTCCGATATCGCCTTCGTTCCATTTCTCCGCGTCGATAATTACAATCCCAAGAACAAGGGCATCGACATCCTGAAGCTGGGCGTGTATGCCTATTCCTACGATGTCCTGGACCGGTACGGTTTCTTCGCGGGCGGCGCCTTCAATAAGAAGGGTGAGCGCGACCTGTTTTTTAACTTCGATTACCGGGGAAAGATCCCCGGGCTTTTCCAGCTTGGGTTCGAGCCGGCGCTGTCGCTGGAAGCGTATAACATCACCCGCACGACCGACTCTAGAATCACGCTTCCCTTGGACACGATCGGGGTGGATGTTTCTTATAATCTTCTCGAGTTCGACGTCGCGCTCAAGCAAAAAATCTTCAGCGAGGCATTGGAGATGGAGCTGCGGTACGCTCACAGCCGTTACACGGCGTCGGTCGGTGTGTTCATTCTGCCCGATGTCGCTCCCCCCAACAACCTCGTCCAGGCGTTCAGCGAGCTGTACCTGATCGGGAACGACATTTCAATGACGCTGAATCTTGAAAATATCTATCCTTCGCGGACGCAGGAGATCAATCCGGTGGGGCGGAAAATCCGGCTGAGGTATGACTATGAATTTAATAAGTTCAATCCGTCGAGCGAGTATGATTTTTCGAGCGGAATTCCGGTGCCGAAATACCGGCATATCAACTTCCACCGGCTCGATATCGGGTGGCGGGAATCGCAAAAGCTTCCCGGCTGGAACCACACGCTGAGCGCACACCTCCGGGGCGGGTCAATCCTCAACTGGCCGGTTGATGACTTTTTCGATTTTTATATCGGCGGCCTCGCGGGAATGAAAGGGTATCCCTTCTATTCACTCGGCGGAAATCAGTTTGCCTACGCAAACCTGACCTACCGCTTCCCGGTCTTACAGCATATCGACCTGCGCCTCCTGCAGATGTATTTCGATAAACTCTACGCGGCGTTGTACGGGGATGTGGGTGAAGCCTGGACCGGGGGAAGGTTGCAGGATCAGAGGTTTAAGAAAGACGCGGGAGTCGAGCTCCGTCTTGAGGCGTTTTCGTACTATGCATTCCCGACGCGGATCTTCTTTAATGCAACCTATGGATTCGACCAATTCAACCGCTATTTCAGCAACTCCGGATCGACCGTCACGTACGGGAAGGAATGGAACTTTCACTTCGGCGTTCTGTTCGGATTCGACCTGGACTAACAAGAGAAAGGAACGGATGATGAGCCATCGAGCAGGAGGGACCCGGGGAGGCTTGACGCTGTCGGTCTTGCTTCTCTCGTCCGGTCTCTGGAGTATAACCGCCCTCGCCGGCGAAAAGCCCGCGATTTCTTTGACTGGTCACGCGAGCACCGATTTTTTCGGTACCGCGCTCGCGATACACTGCGATCAATGGTCTCCCACGCATCCGTCGCCGATGTTCGACCAGGAGACTCCTCCGGACGAAGAGAAGTCGCCGTGGCTTGCCGGCACCCTTTCCCTTGCGGTTCCCGGCACCGGGGAGTTTTACTCGAACAGCTACCTCAAAGCGGGAATGTTCGTGGCGTTTGAAGCGGCGTCGTGGATCGTCGCCTATACGTATAATAAGAAGGGCGACCGGCAAACCGGGGATTTTCAAACCTTTGCGAACGAACACTACAGCGCGTGGCGGTATGCGAAATGGACGCTCGACAATGTCGGCGGTCTCACGAATGGGGCGCACAGCTCAGCCGACTACGATCCGCTTCGGGACGGGCCGGACGCCCCCTGCAACGCGCCATTCGCCTGCGTCAATTGGGTAGAACTCAACAGAATGGAGCGGGATATCTCGAGTGTCTTAAGCCCCCCGACCGGATACACGCATCAAATGCCGTACTTCGGCGAACAGCAGTACTATGAATTGATCGGAAAGTACGATCAGTTTAGCCGGGGATGGGATGACGCCGATCTGGGGCCCTACACCCAGCAGCCGACAGGCATCAAGAGCAACTCAAAATTATTTTACCAATACTCCGCGATGCGCGCCAAGGCGAACAGCTATTACGATGTCGCCAGCACCTGGGTGAGCGTGGTTGTGGTCAACCACATTGTCAGCGCTCTCGACGCTTTCTGGTCCGCGACCCGGTTTAATAAGTCGCTGCACGCAGACGTGAAAATGAGAGTTCAGCCCACGCCGTTCGGCGTTGTCCCCGTCACCGAAGCGAGGATCGAGTACACGTTTTGATGCCGCACGGCGGGACCAAGTGGGAGGGATCTTATTTCTCCACTCGCACCAGGTTGTAAATTCCCGCGGCGAGGAAGATGATATTCGCCAGCCAGGCCGTCACGAGCGGGTCAAGATCTCCGTTGTATCCGAACGCCTGGCTCACCTTCAGGAATATCATGTAAATAAAACAGACGGCGAGCGCGATCCCGAACTCCACGCCCAGTCCGCTGCGGCGCTTCACCGAAGAGAACGGGATTCCGAAAATGACCACGATGACGCTCGCGAACGGAAAGGCGATCTTGCCGTAGAAATCGACAAGCCAGCGCGCCACCTCCTGTCCGCCGCGCTGCTGATTCGTGATAAACTGCTTCAGGTCGTTGTAATCCATTTCATCGGGCTTCTCCTGCTTTTTCCGGATATCCTCCGCCGAAAAATTGAGCGCTGCGATCGGCCGGGCCGCGAATGCGTCGAGGTATTCCTTTCCCCGATCGAACCTCCGTTCTGTTCCATTGATGAGCGTCCAGGATTTCTGCACGGGGTCCCAACGCATTTCGCTTGCGTCGTAGCGTCCGACGAGGGTGGTGGGATCCTTCGCGTCGAAGTCCTGTATGCTGACCCGCCGCGCTACCTGCCGGCTGTCGTCGAACATCGCGATCGAGAGGATCCTGGTGGGGGAATCCTGAATGAAAATATTGTTTTCGGAGACAAATTCGATGTTCTTCTGAAAGTAGCTCCTGCCGAGCTCGAGTTTTTTCTTATTGGCAAACGGCACGACCCAGCCGTTGAAGTAGATAGAGGCCCCGCTCACGATGAACGCAAAAATCACGAGCGGAGCCATAAAACGGTAGAGGCTCATGCCGCTTGATTTCAGCGTGGTCAGCTCATTGAAGGTGGATAACCGTCCTGTCGTGAAGAGTGCGGAGAGGAGCATCGCCACAGGGATCATGAGCTTGGCGATTTCAGGAAGAAAATAAAGATAATAGGTTGCGATGATGCCGAATCCTGCACTGCGGTCCAGAAAATCATCCAGGTTCTCCATCATGTCCACGACGACGAAGAGAACCATGAACGCTGCAAGAGCCGCGACCGCCGTGATGATGAATTGACGGAGTACGTACCGGTCGATGGTGTTCATCATTGGCCGGATTGACCTTCGCCGGGCGGCTCGGGATTCCGCAAGGAACGGGGGAGGAACTTCCGGAACCACCGCCAGTTTATGAATAAATTTTCGCGGCCCATGCGTAGCGTCAGGTAAATCCCAAGGCAGCCGATCAGGATATTTGCCCCCCACATCCCGACCCAGGGGGGGATAATCGCGCGGTCGGCCAGTTTCTCCCCGCCGATGAGGGACGCCCAGTAGAGAAGAAAAAATCCAAAGCTCATCGATGCGGCAACGGCAAACGTTCCGCGCCTCGCCATGATGCCGAGAGGCGCGCCGATGAACACGAAGACAATGCAGGCAACGGGAATCGCATACTTCTTGTGGATCTCTACTACATACTGGTTGATCTGGTCCCGATTGTATTTGATAAGCATCATCTGATTGTCGACGGCGTTCGCCATCGAATGCGCCCTATTAAGCGCGAGCTGAACGGCCTGCTCGTGGACCGGGGCGGTGACCGCGGGAGGACCGCCGGGCCGCGGAGCCGGCACCTCATGGAACGCCTGGCCTCCGTTTCGCCGGTCCGGCATCCCGAAGCCGGAAAATGGGTACGATTCGTTCCGGACAACCTGGTCGAGCGCGGCGGCATTCGCCTGCTCAAGACTGTCGACGAGATGTTGCATGTCCTGCGCGCTGAGTTCCCTGTCCCCCCGGCCAAATGCATTTTCATTCGAGCGCTCGAAATCGAATCCCTCCGCGTTCATGACGATGCGATGGCGGACGTAACGCATTTTCCGGTATTCCTGGAGAGTGGTTGTGCCGAGCTGGTGAATCTCACCGTTGTACAAATCCATGATGAGTTTCCGCTGATCCGGCGTAAAGGTTACAGTTCCCCGCTCCGCGGTGACCACGACATTCGTCCCGGGATCGGTGTAGTCGTAGATCGTGATTCCCTCGAGGTCGTTCGAGTGTTCGAATGTCTTGCGCGCAAGGATGCTGTAGCCGGCGATATTCTGGGAAAACAATCCGGAGTTGATCGCGAGTGTCGGCTTCACTTTTCGGATATCGACCATCAGAACCTTGACCCGGTGATTCGCCTCCGGCAGGACGTTGTTATCAAATTGAATCAGGAGAGCCGTCAGAAGTATCGAGGCGATGAATACCGGGGCGATCATCCGGTACAGGCTCATGCCACCCGCCTTCATGGCCGTAACCTCGTTCTGTGCCGACAGCGAGCCGAATGCCATCAGGGCGGATACCAGGACGGCCATGGGCACGGCAAGCACCACCATCCAGGCGAGGCTCAGCGTTATCAACTCGCCGATCACCAGGGAGCTCAGGCCCTTCCCGACAAGCTGATCCGCAAATTTCATTAAAAATTGAAGCAGGAACACGAACATCAAGGTCACACATGAGAACAGGAACGGACCGGCATGTGCCTGAAGGATGTGGAATGAGAGCCGCATAATGAAATATAGCGTCAGAAGAGGCGATTTCCAAGCCCCTTTGCTGCCGCCGAGTGACCGGAGATAAGCTCACCGAAAGGGTACTTGCTTATGAAGACGCATTTGGCTACCTTTTTCAAGCACTCAATGGAGCGAAAGGAGCCGTTTAGTATCGAATCTTGGTGACTGTTTAATTGTGCCCACGGGTTTTCCCGTGTAACGTCACAATTTTGTAGACAACAGGACGATAATACTAAGTTTGGCCGACATTCGCTCACCCCTGCGCGGGATGATCCCGCCTCCCTATACCCGCGCTCATACCCGTGTAATCCTCCTTGCGTTGGCGCTCAATGCCGTCGCTTTGTTATTGCCGACGCCCGCCGGGGCGCAGGTCCCGCCGGCGGTTGCCGACTCGCTGCGCCTCGACAGTCTGCAGAGAGGCCTCATCTTTCCATTCCCCGGCATCAACGATACGACCAATGTGCGCCTGCGCGGAAGGGGCCGTGACTCGCTTCACGCGGGGCGCGACTCTCTGGGATTCCTCCGCGACTCACTCCGCGGCCGCGGCGAATCGGGCGTGAAGATCGATACGGCCTGGGTCCCGTATCTCGATTCGACGTCGCGATTGCAGCAGTTTATACACCGGCGATCCGATATGCCGATGGTGGAACTATTTCCGCGCGAGAATTACAGCCTTTACCTGGACGTGCGTTCGGCCGCATACAACCGGCGATTCGAACTCGATTCCGCCGGCCGCTCGGTCACCGTGCGGGAACAGGTCAACGGCAAGGACGTAAAAATCCCGGTGTCGGTGCCGCTGGAAGATTATATCGGGCTCCGATCCCGCGAGGAAAAGAGACGATCGTGGCGTGAGCTCGTGACACGGTACCAGTACAAAGAGACCCAGGACCAGCTCGGAGGATTTCTCTCTTCGCTCACGAATATCGAAATACCCGTTCCTGCAAACCCGATCCTCAGCATCTTCGGCGGCCGGGGAATAAAACTCAATGTTTCGGGCGCAGTGGATATCCGGGGGGCGTTCCGCAACCAGTCGTCGGATCAGGTGACGCTCTCGCGCCAGGATCAATCGCGAAGCGAGCCGGATTTCAACCAGACCGTTCAGGTGAACGTCAACGGGACGATCGGAGACAAGCTGAATATCCTCGCCGACTGGAACACACAGCGCACATTCGAGTACGAGAACCAGCTCAAGATCAAGTACACGGGATACGAGGACGAAGTCGTTCAGAGCGTGGAGGCGGGCAATGTC
Organism: Bacteroidota bacterium; assembly: GCA_035635475.1. GTDB lineage: Bacteria > Bacteroidota > Ignavibacteria > UBA10030 > SZUA-254 > VBOC01. The sequence continues at coordinate 48,236 of DASQAZ010000113.1, forward strand.
TCCCTCCAGACTCCTTCGCTCGTCGGGGGCGGGCAGGCGCTCTTCGGCATCAAGGCGAGAATGCAGGCAGGACCCCTGACGCTCACCACGCTTGTCTCGCAGAAGAAGGGGCAGACGAAGGAGCTCACGCTCACCGGCGGAGCCCAATCGAGCGAGTTCCCCGTTCTTCCGACGTCGTACGCAAAGAACTACTACTTTGTCGATACACTGTATCGAAAATTCTACGCGAATCTTCACAGCTCACCCGCACCGACGATCGGCCCCGACGTGACGGAGAATCAAATCCTGCAGATTGACGTCTGGCAGAGTCTCCTCAATAATACTCCGAGCGCCACCGGAACGTACGTCACGGCCTCTGCGTATGTCAATCTGCCCGGGCACCCGAGCGATGTTTCGTATGCCCCCGATTTTGTCGCCACCTTTGATACCACCTCGCCCGGCAACTATAAGAGAGGGTACTGGACGAGACTCGATCCGACGAAGGACTACCGCTATGACAAGTCCGCGGGCACGGTTACGCTTCTTACAAGCGTCGTCGATGCGCAGGCGATTGCGGTGAATTACACCATCGTCGGCGCGGGCGGAAGAAATCAAGTCTACGGCGACAGCGTCGGACATAATTTGTATCTCAAGCTCATCAAACCGGAAAACATTCAGGACCATCCGGGTTATAAGCCGGCGTGGGACCTCATGTTGAAAAATATCTATCCGCTCGGGGGGAGGGACCTGAAAGAGGAGGGCTTTAAGTTCAAGGTTCTGCGGCACAGAGACGGCACGACGGACGATTTTCAGATTTACGGTACGAACCTCCTGGCGGTGCTCGGACTCGACCGATTTGATGCGGCGAAAACCCCAAAGGCCGGCGGTGACGGTGAGTTCGATTTTATTAAAGGCGTGACCGTCGACGTGGAACGGGCCGAGATCATTTTTCCCTCGCTGCGTCCGTTCGATTCGACCATCGTCCAGTATTTCAGGGGCATCGGAAAGGCGATTTCCGATTCCCTTCTCTTTAGCGATATCTATGATACGACGGCGACAGCGGCACAATACAACGCGGTGAAAAACCGCTACTTCATGCAAGTTACGTCATCGACATCCCAATCGAGCCGATATCAGCTTGGGTTTAACCTCGTGGAGGGAAGCGTTCAGGTGCTCTGGAACGGCACGCCCCTGCTGCCGACCGTCGACTACACGGTGGATTACATCGTGGGGGAGGTCATTATTCGCAAGCCCGAAGCACTCCTTCCGGGTGCGAGCGTTCAGGTGAAGTACGAGCAAAACGATCTGTTTCAGCTTGCGTCCAAAACGCTGATCGGAGCTCGCGGCGAGATGGTAAACCTGTTTCCCAATACCAACATTGGTTTTACGGTCATGAGCCTCTCCCAGGCCACGCTGAGCGATAAAGTGCGATTGGGCGAGGAACCCACCAGTAATATGATCATGGGGTTCGATGCTTCGACATCATTCAACCTGCCGTTTCTGACGCAGGCAATTGACGCGCTTCCGTTCATCCGCACCCGGGAAATGTCGAGCATCAGATTCGGCGGTGAAGCAGCGTACGTCCTTCCCAATCCAAATACGAAGACCAGCACCATCACCGATGATAACGGTGCGAGCATCGCCTACCTCGATGATTTTGAAGGAGCCAGGAGGACGATCCCTCTGCCGATCAGCTACTCAGCCTGGCATCTGGCCAGCGCGCCTGCGTATAGCTTGTTGGGAGCAGGCCTGACGAACGAAAAAAAGACATATGCCAAGGGAAGGCTGGTTTGGTACAACCGGCTGCCAAGTGACGTGGTCTCCCAGGAGATCTGGCCGCACCGGGAAGTGCGGACAGGCGAAAACCTCGTGACGGTATTGAATCTTGACTATGATCCCCGTCATCGGGGGATGTACAATTTTTCGCCGAAACTCGATTCCACGCTTCACCGCCCGGGAGGGGGATATGATTTCCCCGACACCGATGGCCGGAAGCTCCGGCAAAGGAACTGGGGAGGCATCATGCGGTACATTTCGAACGCGGCAGGGCTTATCGACCAGAACATCGCCTACCTCGAGCTCTGGATAAAACCCATAACCCCCGATCAGCAGGATCTCAGGCACGGAAAGTTGTTCATCGACCTCGGCCGCGTCAATGAAGATGTCATACCCAACGGGAGCTTGAATTCAGAAGACATCATCAAGACGCCGCAAAATCCTGAGGGAATTCCAAACGGCGTGCTCAACACCGGCGAGGATGTCGGCCTCGACATGCTTGCCGACAGCGCCGAGCAGCGCGTGTACGCGGGTTTTGTCGCTTCCAATAGCGGCGATCCGGATGTCAATCCGAACGACCCGAGCGGTGACGATTGGTCTTATGCCACGGGGGACTCGAATTTCAGCAAGATCAACGGAGTCGAGGGGAATGTCAACGGTGTCGACGGCCGCCTGCCCGATACGGAGGATCTGAATAGCAATGGCGCGGTGGACCAGGTGGATCAATACAATGAATACGAAGTGCCGCTCGACAGTGTGTATTACGATTCGCTGGGGATTGAACAGCGAAACACGTTGATTGTCGGGGGCGACACATGGCACCAGATTCGCATACCGCTCTTCAGTCCGTCCCGAATCATCGGCGGGGATCGCTCGGCAGGATCGGTGCTGAGCGAGGTGCAGTACGTTCGGCTCTGGATGTCGGGGTTCGAGAGTCCCGTGCGCCTTCGGATTGCAGAGATGAATTTCGTCGGTAATCAGTGGATCCAGAGGTCGACGGGGGACTCGACGCTTAAAGTCTCTGTTGTGAACATCGAAGATAACCCGAGCTACACAAGCCCGCCCGGAGTCATCCGCGAACGCGATAAGACCCAGCCCGACAGGATCATCTTCGGCAACGAACAATCCCTTTCCCTCGTCCTGAATGGGCTGCGCCGGGGGGAAACGCGTCAGGTTTATCGTTCGTTCGCCGTGAGACCTCTGGACCTTTTCAACTATAAGACAATGAAGATGTTCGTGCACGGCGACCCGGCGATTGGATACTATGCGCCGGACCGCTACGACGCGGAGGCTTTCATCCGCTTCGGCTCAGACTCGCTGAACTTCTACGAATACCGCCAGCCGATCCGGCCGGGGTGGGATCCGCTCAACGACATGAATATCATCTTTTCACAACTCACGTCTGTCAAGGCGACGCGTGACTCGCTGAATAAGTTATACAGGATTGACGTGCCGAATGGCCATCCGGGAGCGACCTATGGCGTACAGGGAAACCCGTCCCTGAGGCAAATCCGCGAGATTTCTATCGGGATTACAAATCCGGCGCTCCAGGGGGGCACTGTCCCTCTCGTCGGCCAGATCTGGGTCAACGAACTGCGGCTAACCGATGTGGATAATTCCAAAGGATTCGCGTATCGCTTCGACACGCAGGTCAAGCTGGCGGACCTGGGCGGCGTGAGCTTCAACTATTCGAAAACAGATCCTTTCTTCCACGGCCTCGATCAGCGGTTCGGCGGCCAGACCACGCAGGTGAACTGGGGTGTGAATGCGAATGCCTCTCTCGAGCATTTCTTTTCGCAGGATTGGCAGGGAACGACGATCCCGGTCGGCTATTCGCATTCAGAGGGCCTCATCAAGCCGAGGTATCTGCCGAACAGCGATGTGGTCGTCGTCGAAGCTGCGAATCTCGCCGCGAGGGGCGCTGCACCTGATCACGCTGCTGCGGTTACCGACAGCGTTGTCACGACCTCACAAACGCTCCACGTGCAGGACTCCTACTCGATTCCGAATTTCCGTCTGGCGCTTCCGAGCCAGGCATGGTATGTGCGCGATACCTTCAGCAAGCTTTCCTGGGCGTTCAATTATTCGACTTCCCACGATCGGGATCCTGCCATTACGATGAGGAGGAGCTGGCAATGGAACTTCAAGCTCAGTTATGGCGTCGCCCTGCCTTCCGATTATTACATCCAGCCGTTCAAACATCTGTTCAACGGGATCTTCATCCTGGATTCCTACAAGGATTGGAAATTTTATTTACTGCCGATCACGAGCCTCTCGGCGAATGTCGGCGCGCAGCGTTCGCGCACCTATGAGGTGTCACGCGATCCCGCGAGTACACCCCGCGATTCCCGGAATTTCTCCGGCGGAAAGTCGTTCGGCTTCGGATGGAAATTGACTGAAGGCGGGCTCTCCGGACTCTCCGGCGATTACGGCCTGTCACTCGATCGCAATCTGTTAGTCCTGGACAACGATTCGGCGGGCCGCGGCCTCTCATCAATATTCAAGGATATCTTTTTCAAGGGCGCCGACAGCCGTTATGGTCAACGGGTGACGTTCAATTCAAAGCCTAGAATTCCCGATGTGTTCGATATTCCGAAGTATCTCACGCTGAATGCAGGGTATGCCGTCAACTACGCCTGGCAGAACGCATTTCAGAATGGGGATATCGGGAAGAGCGCGGGATTCGATAATAATGTGACGCTCTCGTTCGACTTCCGGCTAAAGTCGCTCTTCGATCCGTTGTTTCAGTCGAAGGCCGAACCCGTCCCGGCAGCCCCCAGGAGCCCGTCGGATTCAACGGCCGGCAAGGGAGAAAAGAAGGATAACCTCGGCTCCCTGCTTGCAGGCCTGAAAACGGCGGCGACCATCTTTCTGAAGATTCCGTTCCTCGATTATGAGACGATCAACATCTCCTTTGCGCAGACAAATCATGCCGCCAATAGCGGCGTCGTTGGATCGACCGGATTCCGGAATTTCTGGGGGCGATTGCCCTTTCAGGGATCGGTGCCCGAGTACGGCCCGTCGCGGCTGTATCAGTTGGGACTGATCTCCGATCCGAGCGGCTCCCTCCGGTTCAGCCCACATTCAGGCTTCCCGTATTTTGGATGGTCAACGGTGCCCGGGGTAAGGGCTCCGAACGCTCAGCTTGCCGACCAGTACGGTCAGACGAACAGCATCGCGCTCAGGACAAATCGGCCGCTTTGGCCGGGGGCGACACTCGAGGTAAACTGGAAGGTTGGGTGGCAATTCCAGAAGAGCACGACGTTTCTGACCGATGCATTCGGCAACAGGGCGGAAACAACCACCGACGCATCCGGGAATCTCGTAGCCGCCGTGCCGACGATCGCAACGCAGGGGAGTATCGAGAGGTCGTTCCTTACTCTTCCTCCGGTCTTCTTCCTGAAGGTGTTCAAGAGCAATCTCGAGGACGTGGGGAAAAAATATAACCGTTTGAACGATCTCGACAAAGACCCAACCCATTACGCGGAACACCTTGCCGAGTCGTTTGAGAAGGGGCTCGAGGCATTGCCGTTTCTGAACAGGGTGTTGGGACAATATGTACCGCGGCCGAACTGGAGCCTGCGCTGGGATGGTCTCGAAAAAATAGCCGGTATCGGATCCGTGGTGGAGAGGATGTCATTGGAACACGCGTACACGGCGAGCTTTCGTCGGGATTTCCGGGGAGATATTTCCGGCGGGGAGAGGACCGATATCGAACGCGTGCAGTACGGTTTTGCTCCGCTCGCAGGCATCAATGCGACATTTAAGGAATTTCTCAAGGGAAACATGACGGGCACGCTGAGGTACAACTCGTCGACCGCCTACGATTTGAACCTCGCCGCGCAAAACATCACCGAGACCGCATCGCAGGAGATTTCGCTCTCGCTCTCGTATTCCCGGCGCGGTTTTAAATTCCCCCTCTTCGGACTAACCCTGTCCAACGACGTGGATGTCTCTCTTACGTTTTCGCGGACGAAGAACTCGCGGCGTTCGCACGATCCGAACTTTTTGGACGTCAACCAGGAAGGAACCCCGATTGAAGGCAGTACGCGAACATCGGCGGAGCCGCGCATCCGGTATGTCCTCAGCACGCGGGTGTCGGCGGCGCTCTTTTATCGATTCACGAAAGTAGCGCCCGATGAGGGAGGTTCGCTCATTACCGGAACCACGACCAACGAAGCCGGTGTTGAGATTCATATAACGATTTGATCCCGCACGGTCCCGCGGGGCGGGACGTGGCGGGACCTATCCGTTGATTCTCTTTCCCGAATTACTTACTATTAGAATGGAGCATAACACAATGAATGTCATGACCGCGACGAAGGGCAGAATCCTGTGGATCGACGACGAAATCGAACTCCTTCGGTCCCATATTCTGCTCCTCTCCGAAAAGGGATATACCGTTGAAACGGCGACAAACGGCGAAGATGCGATCGAGCTTGTCAAGGAACATCCGATCGATCTCGTTTTTCTGGATGAAATGATGGCGGGGATCGGGGGACTGAAGACGTTGTCCAAGATCAAGGATATCCGGCCCGAACTGCCCGTCGTCATGATCACGAAGAATGAGGACGAGGGTCTGATGGAAGAGGCGATCGGCGTGAAGATAAGCGATTACCTCACCAAGCCGGTCAATCCGAGCCAGGTCCTGCTGGCCTGCAAGAAATTCCTGGAAGGCAAAAAAATCACCGGCGCGCAGATATCGAGGGATTACATCAAGGAGTTTAATCAGATATCGCTCGCCCTTCAGCAAAACCTGACCGCCGATGACTGGACGTCGATTTACGCGAAGCTGGTCGACTGGTCGATGGAGCTGGATCATCACCCGGAGCTTGGCCTGAAGCAGACGCTGACCGATCAGTTTCGCGAGTGCAACGTCGAGTTTTCGAAATTCATCGAACGCAATTACCGTCAGTGGCTCGGACAAAAGAGCCGGCCGACGCTTTCGATCGACATCGTCGAGAAGTATCTCATACCCCAACTCACGCCCGATCGGTCGGTCTTCTTCTTCGTGATCGACTGCCTCCGCCTGGACCAGTGGATGGCTATGGAATCGGTGCTGCGCGAATATTTCGATATCACCCGAGATTATTATTACTCCATTCTGCCGACGGCGACGCCGTACTCGCGCAATGCGATCTTCAGCGGTGCCTTCCCGGACGAGATTGAAGTCCGGTTCCCGGAGATCTGGGAGCAGTGGGAGGACGACGACAACAGCCGGAACAGATACGAGCACCAGTTCCTCGAGAATTTGCTCGAGCGCCGGAAGATTCAATTGAAACCGGAGTCGAAGTATGTCAAAATACTCGACCCGGAGTTCGGCCGCAGCATCGAGCAGAATATCAATTCCTATACGAAAAACCGGCTTACTTCGATCGTCGTCAACTTCGTCGATATGTTGGCGCACGGACGTTCCGACTCTCAAATTTTAAAGGAGATCGCTCCGGACGAAGCCGCCTACCGGTCGCTCACCCAGTCGTGGTTCATGCATTCGTCGCTTTTGGGAATGCTGCAGACGCTGTCGCGGCAGAAGAATGTCAAAATTGTGCTGACCACCGATCACGGAAGTATCCGCAGCTTGCGCAGCACGAAGGTCATCGGCGATCGGGAAGCATCGACGAACCTTCGGTACAAATACGGCCGGAATCTGAAGTGCGATGAACGGCATGCTATCTTCGTTAAGAATCCGTCCGACTTCAGGCTGCCCAAGCGCAGCGTGACGATCAATTACCTGGTCGCCAAGGAAGACTATTACTTTGTCTATCCGACGGAATTCCACAAGTACGTCAACCAGTACCGCGACAGCTTTCAACACGGCGGCATCTCGATGGAAGAAATGATTTTGCCCGTCGTGACGCTCGAGCCGAAAAAATGAAATCGGGAGGAGCATCCTCCTCATCCCCCCTCGAATGGAATCGTATACGACACTCTCAGAGAGCGAAACGATGGCGCTTGGCGCCAGGTTTTCCGAGCGCCTCCGGCCCGGCGATGTGGTCGCGGTCTCCGGCGACCTGGGGACCGGAAAGACGCGCTTTGTTCAAGGCGTCTGCAAGGCACTCGGCGTCGGCGGTCATGTCGCAAGCCCCACGTTCACGATCGTCAATGAGTATCGCACTCCCCGAACGGTCGTCTACCACATCGATTTTTATAGAGTGAACTCATCGGCGGAAATCCGCGATCTTGGATTCGAGGAGTACGTGTCGGGAAAAGGAATCTGCCTCATCGAATGGGCGGAAAAGGCGGCCGGTTTCCTCCCGCGGCCCCGGTACGACGTGTCTCTCAATTTTGGGAAGGGTGTCGACACGCGGCAGGTACGGATTGAAGAAATCATCGAGGTTCCGGCATGACGATCCTTGCCATTGAAACTGCGACCGAAGTCTGCGGCGCCGCCGTGATTGGAAACGGCGCTGTGATCGGAGAATCAAGCATCACCGCCCCGCACGTTCATTCTGAAAAGCTCATCGGCCTCGTGGATGAAGCGCTCCGGCGTGCCGCGATCGACCTCGGCGGGATCGACGGGATCGCTGTATCGATCGGACCCGGTTCATTCACCGGGCTGCGCATCGGGTTAAGCGTGGCAAAAGGACTTGCCTTCGCCTGCGGCAAGCCGGTTGTCCCCGTGCCGACTCTCAAAGGTCTCGCCGCACGGGCCGGCCGCGAGTCTCTCGTAAGCTCTCCAAGCCTCGTTCTCGCGATGATCGATGCCGGGCGGGATGAAATCTACTTTGCCGCTTACCGCGACATGAAAGAAGTCGCTCAACCCCGGGCTGCGGCGCGGGAAGAGGTCGTCGGGCTCTTTGCCGATGAAAGTCGCATAGTTATTATGGGAGACGGAGCGGACAAATTCCAGCCGTGGCTTGCGGCCGCGCACCCCTCGCTCTCACTCCGGTTCCTGTTTCCACCGCGCGCTCGCCGCCTGTGCAGCGCCGCCGCAGTCGGACTCATCGGTGAGGAGGAGCTGGCAGCCGGGCACACCGCCGATCTTGCTGCTCTTGAGCCGGTCTATATTAAAGACTTCCGGTCGCTCATTCGAGAACATCATCCGGAGGTGCACTCCTGATGGCGTGGTTTCGCCGGTCTAAAGCGAGTATTACCGCCGAGCCCCAGCGCAAGGACACCCCGGACGGGATGTGGACGAAGTGCCTAAGCTGCGGCGAGATTGTTCACCGAAAACAGCTCGAGCAGCAGCTCTTCACGTGCGCCAAATGCAATTACCATTTCCGGATCGGCAGCAAGGAATATCTCGCGATTCTCATCGACGAAGGGACTTTTAAGGAAATGGATCGGAAGATGAAATCCACCGACCCACTTCAATTTCAAGATACAAAACGCTACAAAGACCGGATCAGGGAGACGATCCGGAAGACCGGCCTCAACGACGCGATACGGACAGGCACGGGGAAGATCGGCGGCATTGAGGTTGCAGTCGGCGTGATGGATTTCAGTTTCATCGGCGGGAGCATGGGTTCGGTCGTCGGAGAAAAAGTGGCCCACGCGATCCACAGAGCCAGGAAGGCGAAAATACCCCTCGTGATCGTTTCTTCAAGCGGGGGCGCGCGTATGATGGAAGGCGCTCTTTCCCTGATGCAGCTTGCGAAGACGAGCGCGAAGCTGGCCCAGCTATCCGACGCCGGAATCCCCTATATTTCCGTCATGACCGATCCGACCACCGGGGGGGTGACGGCGAGCTACGCTATGCTCGGCGATATTAACATTGCCGAGCCCGGGGCTCTTATCGGCTTCGCAGGTCCGCGGGTTATAAAACAGACGATCGGCAAGGACCTGCCGGAGGGGTTCCAACGGTCGGAGTTCCAGCTTGAGCACGGTTTTGTCGATGCCGTTGTCCACCGGAAAGACATGAAGGAGACGATCACGAGGCTCTTAAAGTTGATGTGGGTGTAAACGCCCTTTCCCTACAGGTTGTCTCAGTAGCATGCTCCCGATCGCTCCCCAGCACCCCCAGCATCCCGTTTTACCCGGTCCCGCCCTTCGTACTCCCGCTTTACGCACTCCCGCCGTGCGGTAGCTAGCGTCATCCACGCAGCCGAAAGGCTCTAACCTCAACCAATACTTTCATTTAAGCCCGGAAGGTATTGTAACTAAAATAAATATTTATTAACTTGGATTCCATCATGACGATCCATATCATAGGTGTTCCGATGGATCTCGGGGCCGGACGGCGTGGAGTCGACATGGGGCCTTCCGCGATCAGAATCGCAGGTATCGGCCCTCGGCTCGTTGATCTCGGATATAAGGTCATCGATGAGGGCGATCTCTCGATCAAGACGCAGGAAGAACAGAAGATCAAGGATCCCCACGCGAAGTATCTGCCGGAAATCACGCGGGTTGCCGGTATCCTGAGCCGAAAGGTCGAAAAGATACTCCACCATGGGCATTTCCCCCTGGTGCTCGGCGGAGATCATTCGATTGCGATCGGGACTATCAGCGGGGTAGCCGTAGAGGCTCGAAGGAAACGCTTGAAAGTCGGCGTGCTCTGGGTCGATGCACATGCCGATTTCAACACACCGGAGAGCTCGCCGTCGGGGAACATCCATGGAATGCCCCTGGCGGCCTGCATCGGGCTTGGTCCGAGGGCACTTACCCGGATCGGCGGAGTGTTTAAGAAAGTAGAGCCGCAAAACGTTGCGATTGTCGGACTTCGCACGCTCGACAAAGGTGAGCGTGCAAACATTTTACGGTATGGAGTGAAGATCTTTACGATGGAAGACATCGATAAATATGGCATCCACCACGTGATGAACGAATTCCACCGGCGTATCGGAAAGAAGGTCGACCACCTCCACGTCAGCTTTGATCTTGACAGCGTCGATCCGGTCTATGCTCCCGGAGTTGGCACGCCGGTGAAGGGGGGATTGGACTACCGTGAGGCACATTTAATAATGGAAATGGTCGCAGAATCAAAGAAGATGCGGTCCCTCGAGCTCGTTGAGGTGAATCCCATCCTCGACAATCGTAACCAATCAGCAGAGTTTGCCGTAGAGTTGATGCAGTCGGCTTTCGGTAAGAAGATCCTGTAATGGGATGGCGGCCTGGCGATCTGGCGGGGAACTGAGGATTGAGGAAATCGTATTTTTCGGAGAAAGACTTCCGGCCGATCCGGCTGATCGCGCTCCTGAGCAGTCTCGTGCTCCACATGCTGATCATCCTGGGGCTATTATATTATGTGCAGCGGCAGGCGGAGCAGGCGCGCCAGGAGGAGATGCTCTGGGGGAGCAGCGGCGGAGGGGGCGGGGAAGGTGAACAAGACTACATCATACAATTCGGACCTCAAAGCAATCCCGAGCAAGGCAAACCGGCGCAAGAGAACACCACCACGGCACAGTTCAAGCTGATCGATATCCACGTGTACAGCGAGCATCCGCACGCCCTGCCGGTCGTTGAGAAGATCCCGCCCAAGCCCGTCGCGAAGAAGCAAAAGAAGCGGCAGACGATCATTGCGGAGAATTTGCCCACCCGGTGGATCCGGCATGGTTCAGGGCCCGGGTCCGGCGGAGGCGCGGGGGGTGGGAGCGGAGGCGGCGTCGGAAAATCAACGGGATATTCGATTGACTGGGGGGGCACCGGGTCACGGCGGCTCCTCAGCGGGCGCATCCCGCGCTACCCGGAGGGAACCGACAAGCAGATGGCGGTAATCCTGAGGTTCACCGTCCTTCCCGACGGGTCGGTGGACGCAATCCTTCCCGCACGCAAAACCGATGAACTTCTTGAAAGCGCGGCGATCGACGCGCTGCGAACCTGGAGATTCGATCCGCTCCCCGAACAGATGCAACCTGAATCTCAGACCGGGAGGGTTACCTTCGTTTTCAAACTCGAGCTTTCCAAATAATGAAAGGTGAAATGCATCCCATGAAACTTAGAACAGCGAACGAAAGATTTATCAGAGCACTCTTTACGCTCGCCGTTGTCTTATCGCAGACTCTCGCCAGCGCCCAGGGATCGAGGAGGCTTGAGCCACAGTGGTGGTTTGGGGGCGAGGTCGGACCGAACTTTAATTCCTACAGCAGCGATATCAGCCAGCAGCAATTCGGATTGGCGGGCGCGCCGAATTTCACTCAAGGGTCGGGGGCCGGGGTCTTTCTTTCACCGCTCCTCGAATACCGCCCGGACCCGATCTGGGGCGGGATGCTCGCGCTCGGTTTTGACGGGCGGGGCGGGTCGTTCACGGATGTGGCGAGCGGGGGTTCCAATTACTCACTCCGGACATCGATGAACTATATCAGTCTCGAGCCGAGCGTGAGGGCCACACCGTTCATCGTGCCGTTCTATTTCTTCGCCGGCCCGCGATTCGGCTTCACCGTCGCCAAGTCGTTCACCCATACGGTCTCCCCGGGAACGGAGACGAACGGGGAATGGACGAATGCGCGGGGCACGGTGCTTGGGGCACAGCTCGGGGCCGGATATGATATTCCATTATCTGATCCGAATTCTCCGAGCCAGCTCGACCTCTCGCCATTTGTCGCATTTCATTTCGGGCAGGGGCCGAGGTCCGAAGAGCGGTGGTCGTTGACCACGGTGCGGCTGGGTCTTGCGATGAAAATCGGCTCGACCGGCGGAGTCAGAAGAGCCGTTGAGACCGGCGTGCAGTTTTCGGTGCGTGCGCCGAAGCTGATTCCCGTCGAACGAAAGGTCAAAGAAACGTTTCCCATCAGGAACTTTATCTTTTTTGACGAAGGGTCGAATGCGATTCCGGCGAGATACATAAAGCTCGCACACGAAGAAGCGGCGCGGTTCAGAGAAGAACAGCTCGTTCAACCCGAGCCGAAAGACCTCTCCGGCCGCTCCCGCAGACAGTTGACAGTTTATCACAACATTCTCAACATCCTCGGGGACCGAATGCGCCGGCACCCGTCGGCGAGTGTGAAGCTGATCGGCTCGTCGGAGCAGGGAACGGCGAACGGACGCGAGCTGGCAGAGGCCGTGAAGAGATACCTGGCGGACGCTTTCGGCATCGAGGAACAACGAATCCTTACGGAGGGAAGATCGAAACCCGAGATTCCCTCGATGCAGCCGGGGGCGACGCGCGAGCTCGAACTCGTTCGCCCGGAAGACCGGCGCGTCGACATCACGAGTGCCGAGCCCCAGCTCCTTGAGCCCGTGCAGATCATATCGCTGCAGGAAGACCCGCTCGACAGCGACGTTCTCCTGACGGTCACAGGCGCCGAGGATCTGCTCGCTTCCTGGTCGGTTGCCGCCACCGATGAGAACGGAGCAACGAAACGGTATGGGCCATTTACTTCGCCGGAAGAACGCATCTCCGGAAAAACGATCCTCGGCGACCGGATGCAGGGACGGTACACCGTGGTCCTCGATGGCATCACAAAATCGGGACAAACAGTCGAGAAGGAACAAACCATCCGGCTCGTGCGCTCGGACCAGCCGGAAGAAGAGCCCGGCCTGCGGTTTAGTATTCTTTTCGAGTTCGACCAGTCGAAGACGGTCTCCACCTATGAACGGTTTCTTACCGGCACCGTCGCTCCCCTGATTCCCGAAGGGGGGAGTGTCATCATCCACGGCCATACCGATATCATCGGAGAAGAGAGTCACAATCTGAAACTCGCGCGCGACCGGGCTCAGGAGACGATGGCAGTTCTCCAGCGGGAGCTCGCGAAAGCCGGGAAACGCCGCGTGAAATTCGACACGTACGGGTTCGGCGAGGACGTCCGGCGCGCACCCTTCGATAACCGATTGCCCGAGGAACGGTTTTATAATCGCACGGTGATTATTGATATTCTGCCGGAATAAGGGCCGGAGTAAAGAGCCCGGCTGCAGCGCGATCCACCCGCGGAGGCTGTGGGCGGCGGGATTTACTTTTTTGCTGTTCGCTGCAACGTGTTTTTGCCAGATCCCTCCCCTAAAGACCGCGGATCTCACCGGCGAGGCGACCGATTGGATGGAGGCGGGAGCGTATCATGTCGCCATTCAAAAGCTTGCGGAAATCCTTCGCGCTTCATCCTTCACCGAGCAGAATCGGGATGTCCTCTTCTGGCTCGTGCAGTCGAGCTTCAAGGACCAGCAATATGAGGAGGCCTATCAATGGGGGACGGAGTTCTTACAGGAAAACCCCAACGATGTCCGGCGTGTGGGCGTGCTCTTCATGCAGGGCGTGAGCGCCTATCACACGCGGAGGCTGGATGATGCAACGAGGTCCCTGGGCGAGTATCTTAAAGAGGGGGGAGATCATCCCGAGCGAGGCGCAGGCTGTTTCTGGCATGCGATGGCGGAGCTTGACAAAGGTGACACGGCGGCCGCGCAGAATGACATTCAGCGCTGCATGGACGACCCATCCTCCCGGGCGTACCGTGACTACATTCTCATGGGTTGGGCGCTCTCATTGGAGCGCCGGGGGAATCTCGATGAGGCCGCCGATCGTCTCGATCGACTGCTGTCGGAATATCCTCAAAGCGAACTTGCCACGGATGCGCGCCTGCGCATTGCCTCGATTTCACTGAGGCAGGGCAGGTTGGCCCGCACCCTTAAGATGTTGGATGAAACTTCCCCCTCCCTTCCGTCGCAGCACCAGGAGTATCTTTTGTTAAGAGCCGAGGCGAATCTCCGCCTGGGCCGATATTCCGCGGCACACGACGCGTACGAGGAGTTCACCTCGAAGTACGAGGACAGCCCGTACGAGAGAAACGCGCGGTACGGCCTCGCCTGGTCGCTCGTCAAGCTCCACGATTACTCGACTGCGCAAATCGTCTTCGACTCTCTCAGTACGGGGAAGGACTCGCTGGCGTTCGCGTCGATGTATCAGAGCGGGATTCTTTCGCTCCTGCGGGGGAAGATGAGCACAGCGTTGACAACGCTCGATTCGCTGACCTCGCTCTCTCCGTATGACCGGGACGCGGTCAGCGCTTACTATCAAATGGGAATGATCGAATACCGGAGCAAGCATTACCGGGAAGCCCGCCGGTACTTCCAGCTTGCCGCGCGGCTCTTCCCGGAGAGCAACCTGCGCGCCGCGGCGTATCGCATGCTGGGAGAGAGCAATATGGCGATCGGCGACTTCTCCAATGCCCAGTATGCCTTCGGCCAGGTGAGGCATTTGAACGCCCAGGCGGAACTGCTCGCACCTTCGCTTTTTCAGGAGGGGGTGTCGCTCTATCACCTCGGACGGTTCAGGACCTGTGAGGAGCGATTCAAAGAATTCCTCGACCAGTATCCGGGCAATCCGAGGGCCGGCGAGGCCTACGTTTGGCGGGGAGAGGCGCTCTATCAGGACAGCCGCTTTCCGGAAGCCGAGCGATCCTATTCCGATGCCCTCCGCCTTTTCCCGAAAAACCCGAGGCAGGCGCAAGCGTCGTATGGATATGCATGGTCCCTCTTTGAGGAGAAGAGGTTTTCCCCGGCGGCGGACGCCTTCGAGCGCTTCTCGAAGTCATATCCGAACGATGCCCACACCCTCGATGCGAAACTTCGAAAGGCCGACTGCTATTTTGCCACCGGAGAATATGACAAGGCGGAGGGGCTCTATGCGTCCCTTGCCACCGAAAAAGCAAGCAGCCGCCAGGTTGAGTATGCCGCATTCCAGCTCGCCATGTCGTACATTCAGCGTGGGGAGTCCGACCGGGGTATCGGACAGCTCCGGGACTTTCTGGGCCGCTATCCCTCCTCGATGTATGCAGAGATTGTGCAATTCAATATCGGCTGGACCTATTTTTCAAGAGAACAATATACGGATGCAGTGACCGAACTGAAGACGGTCTTGCGCAAGTACGGCGACAGCCAGATTCTGCCCCGCGTGCTGTTCAATCTGGGGGACGCCTATTACAATTTGAAGCAGTATGATAGCGCGAGGGTGTATTATCAGCGCGTCATAAAAGAATACCCTTCAAGCCTGCTCGTTGCCGACGCGCTCTCGGGCCTTCAGTACACGTATGAGGCGGAGGGAAAGCCTGCGGGAGCCCTCGCAGAAATTGAAAAGGTGATCCGGGATAAACCCGCCGGTGCGCCGGAGGAGGAATTACTTCTGAAGAAAGGGGATATCCTGTTCGGTCAGGGCGACTTTGCCGGGGCAATCGGCGAATACCAGCGGGTGCTCGCGATGAAGACGGCGCCCTTGGTCAAGGGGAAGGCGCTCTACCAGCTTGGCCGGTCCTACGAGCAGGAAGATAACCCCCTGCGTGCGATCTCGTTCTACGAGCAGGTTCCGACAGAAGCGCCGGGCACGGACATTATTCCCCAGGCGGCGCTTGCGCTCGGGCTGGCTCATCTGAAAGCGAAGCATTACGCGCGCGCCGCCGACGCGCTGAAAGACTTCGGACGCCGCTTCCCGGATTCGCCGCTGCTCGCCGAAGCGCAGTATCAGCTCGGCACTGCCCTCTCGAATACAGCCGACAAGGAAGGGGCGGCGGCACAATTTGGATTGCTGATCCGGGACCATCCCGGCGACATTTTTGCAGACCGGAGCAGGCTCCGCATCGCCCAGATCGATCACGATCGCAAAAAGAATCAGGCCGCCATCGATACCCTCTCGGGCGTCGTCAACAGGCGGAGCGACGATATCGCCGCGGAAGCTCTCCTGATGATCGGCGACAATTATCTTTCCATGAAACGAACGAAGGATGCGCTGCAGGCCTATGAGGATGTCATCCGGCAGTATACCGAGTTTCCGCGGATTGTTGAGCGCGCAAGGCTCGGGGAAGGCGAGTGTTATGAAAAGCTGCACGATACGCAGCGCGCCCGCTCGACGTATGAAGGCATCCGGACCGCAGCAGTCGATCCGGGTGTGCGCAAAGAGGCCGAGGACCGGCTCCGGAGGATCAGGCGATGAAAAAGCGTCTATACTTCGCTCTCATCTTGCTCACCGGCTTTTTTGCGTTTGGCGTGAATGTACGCGCCCAGAGCGCGACCGGTCAGGAGAGGCCGGAGGCGAAAGACACTGTGGGATTGCCCAGACTTGAAATCCCCGAGATTACAATTGTGGGCAAGAAAGCCATCACACTCCCATTCGCACGTAAAGGGGAGATCTATGATGTGAACGTATACGAAGCGCCTCCTCCCGATACGGGCCTTCTCGGCGTCCGGGAATCCGTTCCCCTTCCGCGGGGAACGCTCTCGCGGTACGAGGAACACCAGGTGCCGTGGCGCGCTTCCGTGGAAGGATCGTTCGGAAGTTTCAGCACGGGGGTTCTGGGCGCTTATTTTGACTATAAGAGTCAACAGTGGGGGATTTACGGGAACGGCGTTTACAGAACGACGCAGGGTCATACCATCAACGCATCGGGTTCAACAAGCGGGCTCGACGTTCGGGCCCACTCGCTGATCGCCACCGATAACGATGTTCTGAAAACCCTCCGTGTTTCGGGCGGCGTCGGTCTCAGGCATGACGCATACGGAATGTTCGGCCTCCCGGACCTATCCACCCGGCGGACGCGGAATAACGTCTCCTTCGGCGCAGAGATCGGCTCGGCCAATCAACAGGGAAACGTCGTGGATCTCAGTCTCGACGCCAGGGTTTGGAATATTACCGACAGGCAGCCCGGGAACGATTCGGATGTTTCCGTTGTCTCCCCGGATCTTCGGGGCTCAATCAGAACCGATATCCAGGACGTTCAGCTCGGCGCGGATGTAATGTACCGGGGTTCATCGCTCAACTATCGGAACGCATCGCAATCGCCGTCCCTGTTGGGAGTCGCCGCCGGCGCCCGCTGGAAAGTCTCGGACCAATGGTCTGTCCGGGTGGGCGGCATTTATCACAACGGATCGGGCAGCGACGGCATGACGACGACACTTGTTGCGCCAACCGCGATACTTCAATTCAAGGCGAGCCAGGACCGTGAATGGATCTTCTGGTTCCAACCGGAACTCCATCTCACGACGTACGATGAACATATCAGGGAAAACCCTTACCTCATCCGGGAGATCCTTCTCCGCCCGGAGAAAAGGCCGATTCACCTCGGCACCTCCGTGTCGTTCAGGACGGATCGCGCGGCGATTCAGCTTCGCGGATCATTTACGCACAGCACCAATCGGGATATCACGCTTGCCGACAGCGGAAGGATCAGGCTCGAGTACGCCGACGCGGACCAG